>NZ_JBHVYZ010000021.1:71860-116755 GCF_042880295.1 Streptomyces sp. NPDC058307 | reverse complement strand
GCCGGCGCCGCGATGGGATGGGCAGAGGTCGCCCTGGGCGCGCACTACCCCACCGACGCGCTTGGTGGCTGGTGCACCGCGCTGGCGGTGATTCCCGCGACCGCGTGGCTGGTCGACCAGGCAGCTGACCGGCTGGCCGACCGGACGGCCGGCGCCAGTCAGCGGGAGCCTCGCTGACCTCACGTCATGCCAAACGACGGAATACAGGCTTCACCGGTCGTCCGCCCACCCAGGGGGTGGGGTCGGCGGCGTCCAGTGCCTTCCGGTACAGCGCGCATGCCTGGGCCACCACGTCGACGGTGTGATCGATGTCGGCGTCGCTGAGCGCGCTGCTCACCACGAACGACGGGGCCAGCACCCCGCCCGCGAGGAGTCGGCGCAGGAACAGAGTGCGGTACTCCTGCGACGGCTGCCCGTTCTCGTCGAGGGTGGCGAAGACCAGGTTGCTGGACCGGCCCCGGACGACGACGTGCTCGCCGACGCCCATGCCGGCGGCCGCGTCGCGGACACCGGCGGCCAACCGTTCGCCGAGGGTGTGCAGCCGCGCGGTGACGCCCTCTTCGACGTAGGTGGTCTGCACGGCCATCGCGGCGGCCAGCGAGTGCGTTTCCGCACCGTGTGTGGTGGACAGCAGGAACACCCGGTCGCCAGAGTGACGCAGTCCGCCCAGCTCCATCAGATCGCGGCGCCCGGCCAGCGCGGAGACGGCGAATCCGTTGCCCAGCGCCTTGCCGAACGTGGAGAGGTCGGGGACGACGCCGTACAGGCCCTGGGCACCCGCCTCGGACCAGCGGAAGCCGGTGATCATCTCGTCGAAGATCAGTACGCAGCCGTGCCGGTCGGCCAGTTCGCGCAGGCCGGCGAGGTACCCGGGCGGCGGCTCGGTGTGGGTGGCGGGTTCGAGGATCAGACAGGCGACCTCGTCCTGGTACCGGGTGAGCAGTTCCTCGGTGGCGGCCAGGTCCCCGTAGGGGAACGTCACGGTGAGCTCGTTGGTCGCCGCCGGAATGCCGGCGGACAGCGGTGTGGTGCCGATGAACCAGTCGTCGGTGGAGAAGAACGGGTGGTCGGCGCAGAGGGCCACCCGCGGGCGTCCGGTGGCGGCGCGGGCGAGGCGTACCGCGGCGGTGGTGGCGTCGGAGCCGTTCTTCGCGAACTTCACCATCTCGGCGGTCGGCACCGTGGCGAGGAAGCGTTCCGCGGCTTCGACCTCCACGATGGACGGCCGGACGAAGTTGCTGCCGCGGTCGATTTCCCGCCGCACCGCCTCGGTCACGCGGGGGTGGGCGTGACCGAGGCTGACCGATCGCAGGCCGGACCCGTACTCGATGTAGCGGTTGCCGTCGACGTCCCATACGTGGGCACCGCGACCGTGACTGATGACGGGGGCCAGGTCCTCGGGATACTGGTCGTCACCCTTGGCGTAGGTGTGCGCGCCCCCGGGGATCAGGGCGTGCAGCCGTTCGTTCGCCGTCCGCGACCGGGGCAGGTGGAACTCCGGGGCCCCTTCGGTGTGTTCGATGGTCAACCGACGTCAACCTTCCTTGTGCTTCAGGACTTGGGCGAGGCTCGGCGCCTCACGGTCCCGTTGGGACATCGACGTAGCCGGCAGTGGCCACGGAATGGAGAGTTCCGGGTCGTCGAATGCGATGGTCACGTCCTCGGAGGGATCGTGCTCTCGGTCGATACGGTAAGAGGTGTCGGCGATTTCGGTAAGAGCCTGGAAGCCGTGGGCGCATCCCGCCGGGATGTAGAGGGTCTTCTGCGTCTCGCCGGACAGCTCGAAGAATGCCCGGCCGAGGTACGTCGGCGAGTCCGGCCGCAGGTCCACGACGACGTCGAAGATCTGCCCGTACGAGCACCGCACGAGCTTGGCCTCGCCGGCGCCGGAGCGCAGGTGCAGGCCGCGCAGCACGCCCCGGACCGAGCGGGAGACGCTGTCCTGGACGAAGGCGTACGGGTCGAGGCCCACCGAGCGGACCACGTCGACGTCGAAGGTGCGGCAGAAGAAGCCGCGTTCGTCGGCGTACGGTGTGGGCTCGAACAGGTACGCGCCGGCGATCTCCGGGACTTCGGTCGCTTTCATGGAGCCTTCCGCGGGGCGTGGGCGTGGGAGTTCGCCCGGAACAGGGTGGTCGTCAAGGCGCTGAATTGCTGGGTGAGCTGCTCTTCGGTGACCCGGTTTCGCTCGGCGAGGGTCTGCCGTAGCTCCACCGCGTGCTTCTCCAGGTCCCGGAACTGTTCGAGCAGCCGGTCGGCGTCGAGCTCGCGTGCCGGGTGGCAGTAGGCGCCGAGGCCCATCCGGTCCATGAGGGCATTGCTCTTCGCCGCATAGCAGAGGGCGAGCACGGGCGTTCCGGTCTTCAGCGCGCAGATCAGGTTGTGGTAGCGGACGGCCACCACGCTGTCGGCGTCCGCCATCTCGTTCATCAGGTCGGCCAGTGAGGCCGGTTGGGCCGCGGTGACCAGCGGTGAGTCCACGGCGTCGAGGATCGCGGCGACCACCGACAGATCGCACTGGTCGCCGGTGAGGAGCCGGACCGGTCTGCCCTCCTCGACGAGCGCGCGGACGAACGTGATCGTCCCGTCGAGGTAGCGCCGGTAGATCTCCTCGGCCCGGTCGCGGTCGTCGTTGCCTCCGTGGAAGTCCATGACGCCGAGGCAGACGGGACCCGGGGTGTCGGCGGGCGCGCTCGACGGCGGTGCCGGCAGGAAGAACGCGAGGTCGGGGTAGACCTCGTCGCGCGAGGTGTCCACGCCCATCGCCCGCATCGCGTCGCGGGACTGCTCGTCCCGGTAGGACCGGTAGGCGGCGAGCCGTGCCGACCAGCGCACCAGGGCACGGGTCGGCCGGCTCTTGATCTCGGCGGCACCGACGCTGACCAGCGCGACCCGGGTCCCCAGCAGCCGTCCGCTCGCGCAGAGCAGGAGCAGCGAGTACGGGAAGCCCCACGGCCGCAGCGGCAGGGTGGCCTCCAGCACGCCCATACCGGGCACGATCACCACGTCGTGCCGGCGCACCCAGGCGGCGGTGCGGAAGACGTCGAGGAGTTTGCCCAGTCCCTTCGACGCGATCGCGCTCGCCCGGGACGCGGTCCGGTACTCCGCGCGGTTCCAGTGCAGACGCGTCGCGGGGATCCCGAACCTGGCCGTCACCGCCTCGGGTCCGCCGCACAGTGCGTCGACGCTCGCGTCCGGGTGCTCGGCGCGGAGGTGTCCGAGCACGGCCTCGAGTGATCCGTCGTTGCCGAGGTTGCCGGAGCCGAGCAGGCCGAACACCCCGACGCGCACCGGGGTGGCGTCCGCTGACGTCATGACTGCCTCCCCTCGCGGCCGGCGACGAGGGCGTCCACGGAGACGGTCAGCTCGGCCGGGTCGACCGGGGCGCGGTCCTCGACCCGCTCGCCGGCGCCCGGCCGGGCCCGGCTGGTCATCCATGCGGCCAGATGGCGGTAGCACTCGCGCCGGTCGGCCGGGGACAGCGGGGCCCGGTGGATCGCCGAGGCGAAGCCCCAGACGTACTCGGCGAGCAGTCGGGGTGTCGGGTGCAGCAGTCCGGCTCGGCGCGGGTCCAGGTTGGCGCACCGGGATCGCTTGGACGGGTTGGCCCGCTCGGCGCGGTTGGGGTGGTCGCGGCGGAAGTACAGCAGTTCCGGCACCTGGTGGAAGCGCCCGTGGAGGGCGATCTCGGCGACGAACGTGCGGTCCGCGTGGTGGTAGCTGTCCATCGGCTTCACCCGGCGCAGCGCGTCGGCGCGGATCACTCCGTAGAAGTCGTCACCGCCGGGCTCGAACAGCATGCTGCGGAAGCGCTCCGGTGCGTGCGGTGAGCCGGTCGCGAGGGTGTACTCATAGGGGACCTTCACCTGGCCGTCGCCGTCGATGACCGCTTGGTCGGCGTGTGCGAGGATCACGTCCGGCCGCTCGTCCAGCGCCTCGACACAGCGCCGGACCAGATCGCGGGCATAAAGGTCGTCGTGCGAGGCCCACTTGAACAGCTCGCCGCGGCACTCGGCGAACACGCGGTTGTGGTTCGGCGTGGCGCCGACGTTCCGGGGCAGCCGGAAGTACCGGATGCGTGCGTCCTGCGCGGCGTACTTGCGGCAGATGTCCTCGGTCCCGTCGGTGGAGGCGTTGTCGGAGATGACCAGCTCGAAGTCCTCGTAGGTCTGGCCGAGCAGCGCGTCGAGCGATTCCGCCAGGTACTCCTCGCCGTTGTACACGGGCAGGCCGATCGTCAGCCTGGGTTGGGAGGTCATGAAGTCCTCACTTCGGGAACGGGGTTGGGGTGGCGCTCGCGCAGGGCGGACCGCAGTTGCAGCCACCACACGGCCGAGCCGCTGACGGTGGCGGCGGCGACGCCCCAGGCCGAGCCGACCGTGCCGGCGAGGGCCGCTCCGCCGAGCCCGCCGCCGACATAGCAGACGGAGGCGAACAACTGGGAGCGCAGGCTGCGCTTGGCGGCACCGAGGGCGCGCAGTCCGGCCGCCGCGCCGGTGCCGAGGCCGGCGCCCGCGACGCTGAAGGTGATCGGCGCGATGAGATGCGAGGAGGAGTGCCAGACGCTGCCGAGGACCAGGTCGCCGAGCCGGTTCGGCAGCAGGAGCAGCGACCCTCCCCAGAGCAGCGCGGCGGTGGCCTGCCCGCCGCCCAGCAGGAGGCAGAACGTGCCGAGGCGGTGGGGGGCCTGCCGCAGCACCCGTGCCGCCTCCGGGACGGTGACCAGCGACAGTCCCATCAGTACGGCGAGGAAGGGGCCCATCAGAAGCTCGGCACCCCGCACCGCGCCCACCGCGCCGAGCCCGACGATCGCGCCGAGCCCGTAGGCCCGCAGTTGGCTCGCGCCGCTGAGGCTGACGTTCTCGACCAGATACCGGTAGCCGAGATCGCGCTGCTCGCGCAGCCACCCGCGCGCCTCGGTCATCCGGGGCCGGATGCCGCACTGGAGACAGCCGTACGCGGCGGCCACCGCGGCGGACGCGCCCCAGGCGAGGACGAAGGCGGCCACGGTGCCCACGCGGGCCGCCAGCACCATGGCCGGGATGAGCGCCACACACCACACGACGTCGTTGACGAAGGCCTTGCGCCCGTTGCCCGCGGCGAAGAACGAGAACCGCCAGGCGTCCTGCAGCAGCAGCCCCGGCAGCATGACGCCCAGGCAGACGAATGCGGGCCCCAGCCGGCCGCCGAGCGCCAGCCCGGCCACCAGGGACACCACACCGATGGCGGTACCCACGCCGAAGGCGGTACCCGTCGACCGGGCCACCGCCCCGCGCCAGGACGCCTCCGGTACGCCGCTGAAGCGCACCACGAGCGGATCGGTGGCCAGGCCCCGGGAGACGTTGAGCACCACGCCGTAGGTCACCCAGGCCAGGCTGAACACGCCGAACGCGGTCACCCCCAGCGACCGGGCCACGTAGATGCCCACCGCGAAATTGCTGATGCTGGAGGCCGCCTGGTCGGCCAGCCCCCAGGACAGTCGGCCGACCAGGGCCCGCTTGGCGGACCGGGCCGGTGGCGCCGCTGTCCGGGAGCTCTCCCCCTCGACGGGCGTGGACGTCATGTCTTGATCAGCCCTGCCTCGTGCAGGGCGGCGGCCGCGTCGGCGACGGTGTCGAACGGCAGCCCGGACCGCTGGGCGACGTCCAGCAGGCTGTGCTCGCCGTCGGAGAGGTTGAGCACCCAGAGGATGGCCATCTGGGCCTGCTTGGTGTCGCTTCGGCCGCCGAGTGCGTCGTACAACCCCCGTCGGCCGAGCTGTGGTTCGCCGTAGGGGCTGAGGTTGAGGTACCGCCGGTTGCGGTCGAGGACGGCGAACGCCTCGCGGCAGACCGCGAGGGTGTCCGCCATCGCCTCCGGGGAGACGAAGTCCAGGTTGTCCGCCGAGGTGTGGTACTCGGGGTAGCCCGCGTACGGGGTCCGGGTGAGCGAGCCGACGCCGAGGTCGAAGCCGGGCGAGCAGTACTGCCGCTCGTCGTAGCCGTACGGAGTGAACTCGGCCACCCGGTGCGGGCGTTCGGAATCGGCCAGCACGTGCCGCAGCACCCGGTCGATCTCCGCGTCGCCGCGCCTGCTCTGCTTGTACGTCAGTTGCCCCCGGTCGCCGGCGCAGGCCAGCACGACGCCGTGCTTGACCCGTTCCACCCGCTCCCTGTTGCGGGCCAGCCACGTGATCGCCCCGATGGTGCCGGGCGCGAAGATGAACCGGTAGGTGTAGTACGGCGTCTGCTCCGCCAGCGCCCGTGCCAGGAACGTCGCCACCGCCACGCCGGCCATGTTGTCGTTGGCCAGCGAAGGGTGGCAGACGTGGCAGGAGACGATCACCTCGTCGGCGACCTGCCCGGGGACCACGTGCTCGGCGTAGCTGAGATGGCCGTCGGCGAGCGTGGAGTCGATGCACACCTCGTACTCGCCGTCCGGCATCGCGTCCAGGGTGTCCTGGGCCAGGCAGAACCCCCACTCCGGCTTGTAGTAGCTGGTGCGGTACGGCACCCAGGACGGGTGGTCCGGCAGGGTGTGCAGGTGGGCGCGCAGTTCGGCCAGCGGCATGGTCCGCGCCACCGGCACGCTGTAGCCGAGCACGTGCAGACTGGACGCGGCGAAGTCGACGACCCGGTTTCCGGCGCGGTCGGCGATGTACGCGTCCCGGATGTTCCACTCCTGCGGCACCGTCCAGTCGAGCACCTGTGTCCCGGTCGGCACCTCGTGGACCTGCAGCGGAATGTACTCGCCGACGATGTCCAGGGTGGCGCGCACCCCGTCGCCCGTGATGCTGCGGCACAGCGGGTACAGCCGCTCCACCAGCGCGTACATCTCGTCGCCGGCCGAGGTCGTCGGCTGTTCGCCGCCCGCGGTCATCCGCGCCACCGCAGGGTGTCGTCGACGGTGCCGGCGTCGGAGGCCGCGCGCAGCACGGCGAGGCGGGTGAAGCGCCGGTCGAAGTCCTCCTTGGTCAGCGCGAACTTGCCGTAGGCGTCGGCCAGTTCGAGTGCACCCCGCTTGACTGTCCACTCGCAGTCGAAGCCGGGGACCGCGGCACGGAACCGGGAGAAGTCCACCCGGTACGACCGCGGATCGGCGCCGTTCTCCCCGGTGATGTTCACCTTGGAGCCGGGCACCGCCTCGGCGACCTGATCGGCGATCTCGGCGACCGTGACGTTGTTGGTCTCGCTGCCGATGTTGAACGCCCGGTCGTGCACGGCTTCCCGCGGTGCGGTCAGCGCGGCGGTGAAGGCCCGTGCGATGTCGGCGGCGTGCACCAGCGGGCGCCAGGGGGTGCCGTCGGAGAGCACCAGGACCTCGCCGGACAGGAGCGCGTGGCCCACCAGGTTGTTCAGCACGATGTCGGCGCGCAGCCGGGGCGAGTAGCCGAAGGCGGTGGCGTTGCGCATGAACACCGGGGTGAAGTCGTCGTCGGCGAGCTCGTGCAGGTCGTCCTCGACCCGCACCTTGGACTCCGCGTACGGCGTCACGGGGCGCAGCGGGGCGTCCTCGCCCACCAGGTCCTCGCCGCCGGCGGCGCCGTACACCGAGCAGGTCGACGCGTACAGGAAGCGCCCCACTCCGGCCTCGCGGGCCAGCCGGGCCAGCCGTACGGAGGCGTGGTGGTTGATGTCGTAGGTGAGTTCCGGCGCCAGCGATCCCAGGGGGTCGTTGGAGAGCGCGGCGAGGTGGATCACGGCGTCGACCCCGGCCACGTGCTCGGCCGTGACGTCGCGCAGGTCCACCCGGTGCCCCGGCGGGTCGGCGGGCGTCGGGCCGAGGACACAGTCCGCGAACAGGCCGGCGTCGAGGCCGACGACCTCGTGTCCGGCGGCGGCGAGGACCGGGGCCATGACGGTTCCCAGATATCCCTGGTGTCCGGTCAGCAGTACGCGCATGGGTCAACCCCCAGGTTGAGCGTGAGTTTGGTGACGGCGAACGCCTCGGCGTATCGCTCGTGGCATTCGATGCCGCGGATTCGCGCGAGGCCGAGGAAGGCCTCCCGGTCGTACCAGGGCCGGTGCCGCTGCGAGGCGTAGTGCTCCTGCAGCAGCCGCACCTTCTGTTCGGCGATCTCCGTCGACAGTGGCTGGTACGCCGCCATGCGGCCGAGGTCGCCGTCCCACTTGACGATCTCGTAGCCGAGCACGAGGTGGTCGCGGAAGGCGGTGGGTATCAGCTGCGCCAGGCCGCGATGGTCCTGGTGAGCGTCGTCGGTGCGCGGGGCCAGGATCAGATCCGGGTCGGTCTGCGCGCGCAGTTCCTCGACCGCGGCCTTGGCCTCGTCCCAGTGCACGGGCATGCGGCCGTCCGGCAGTTTGAGCACGGTCAGCCGCAGGTCGGCGCCCGGGCAGAAGGCGTCGAGCGCGGCCCGCTCCTCCTGCTCCCGCTCGCTGCCGCCGCCGGAGAGCACCAGCGCGTCGACGCGGATACCGGGCCGCGCACGGCACAGCGTCAGCAGCGTGCCGCCGGCGCCGATGGCGATGTCGTCGCAATGCGCGCCCACCGCGACGATCCGGTCCGGGCGTCCGGCCGCGAGCCGGATCACGCGCTCACCCCGGCGTTGTCGCCTTCCCACACGGCCCAGGGGCGGTCGCCCTGGGCGTAGGCGGCGTCGAGCGCGGCCCGCTCCTTCACCGTGTCGGTCGGCTTCCAGAAGCCGCGGTGCTGGTGCGCCACCAGCCGTCCCTGCTTGGCCAGTTCGGCGCATCCGTCGGCGACCAGGTCCCCGCCCTCGGGTATGTGGTCGAAGACCTCCTGGCGGAGCACGAAGTAGCCGCCGTTCTCCCACAGCGGCAGTTCGCTCACCGCGGTGATGCCGCCCACCAGGCCGTCCTCGCCCAACTCCACGCAGTGGAAGGAGGACTGGGGCGGCACGACCATCATCGAGGCGCCCGCGTCACGCTGGGAGAACTTCTCGATCATCTCCGGCAGCGGGGCGTCGGTGAGGACGTCCGCGTAGTTGGCGAGGAACATCTCGTCGCCGTCCAGGTGGTGGCGCACGCGACGCAGCCGCTCTCCGATCGGCGACTCGACGCCGGTCTGCGCGAAGGTGATCGTCCAGTCCGAGATGTCGGTGGACAGGAGCTCGGTCCGCCCGCCTCTCAGCACGAAGTCGTTGGACGTCGTCTCCTCGTAGTTGAGGAAGAAGTTCTTGATGTGGTGGGCCCCGTACCCGAGGCACAGGATGAACTCCTTGTGCCCGAAGTGCGCGTAGTAGCGCATGACGTGCCAGATCAGCGGTCTGGGGCCGACCATCGCCATCGGCTTGGGCACGTCGTCGGAGGTTCCGTTGCGCATCCGCATGCCGTAACCGCCGCAGAACAGAACGACCTTCATGCTGTGACCTTTCGCGACGCGGCCTCGACGATGCTCAGTTCCGGGATGGGAAAGACCAGCCGGCCGCCCCACTCGTGCACGAAGGACAGCTGCTCGACCAGCTCGGCCCGCAGGTTCCACGGGAGGACGAGGACGTAGTCCGGTCTGTCGGCGGCTATCTGCTCCGGCGGCAGGATCGGGATACGGGTGCCCGGCGTGAACCTGCCGTGCTTGTACGGGTTGCGGTCGACCGTGTACGCCAGCAGGTCGGGCCGGATGCCGCAGTGGTTGAGCAGGGTGTTGCCCTTGCCCGGGGCACCGTAGCCGACGACCGTCTCGCCGCGCTCGGCCGCCTCGATGAGGAACTTGAGGAGGTCCCGGCGTACCTTGGCCACCCGGGCGGAGAACTCGGTGTAGCCCGACAGTTCCTGAAGCCCGGCGGCCTTCTCGCGGGCCAGCACGTCGGCCACCCGCTGCGTCGGCTCCCCGGCCACCTCGGCCGGGCGCGACCACAGCCGGATGGAACCGCCGTGCGTGGGCAGCAACTCGACGTCCACGAGCGTCAGTCCGCCGCTCGCCAGGGCCTGGATCGCGGACGCGACCGTGTAGTACTGGAAGTGCTCGTGGTAGATCGTGTCGTACTGGTTCTCCTCGATCAGGGTCAGCAGGTGCTGCACCTCGATGGAGACCCAGCCGTCGTCGGCGACCAGGGCGCGCAGCCCCTGGGTGAAGCCGACCACGTCGGGGATGTGCGCGTACACGTTGTTGGCCACGACCAGGTTCGCCGGGCCGTGCTCGGCGCGGACGGCCGAGCCGGTGTCCGGGCTCAGGAACTCCGTGAGCGTGGGCACGCCCGCGTCGCGTGCCGCGGCGCCGACGTTCACCGAGGGCTCGATGCCGAGGCAGCGGATCCCCCGGTCCACCATGTGCTGCAGCAGGTACCCGTCGTTGCTCGCGACCTCGACCACGAAGGCGTCGGAGCCTTCGGCGTCGAGACCCACGCGCTCCACGGCGTCGGCGACGAAGGTGCGCGCGTGCTCCACCCAGGAGGTCGAGAACGAGGAGAAGTAGGCGTACTCCTTGAACGTCTCCTCCGGCGTGATCAGCGGCGGGATCTGCGCGAGCCAGCAGTCGGTGCAGACCTGCAGGTGCAGCGGGTACGCGGGCTCCGGCTGGTCGAGTTGGTCCGCGGCGAGAAAGCTCTCGCACGGTGGCGTGGCCCCGAGGTCGACGACGCTTGCCATCGCCTCCGAGCCGCACAGTCGGCATCGTGTCATCTGTTGTCCCCATCCCCCCTGCTCACGCGGGTGTCCCCGCCGCGAGTCTGTGCTGACCGCCCCGCGATCACGGAGCGGTACTCGTCAACCAGACGGTCGAGGCCGACCGTCGGGCTGAAACCCTGTTCGTAACGGCGCCGGGCCGCCTCACCCATCTCCCGGTTGCCGGTCGGCTCGCCCGCGATCCGGCGTATGCAGGACGCGAGGGAGGCGGACTCGCCCGGCTCGTGCAGCAGCCCGGTCACCCCGTCCTCGACGAGTTCGACGAAGGCGCCGTGGCCGGCGGCGACGACCGGGACCCCGGCCGCCATCGCCTCCACGACCACCAGACCGAACGCCTCCAGCCACGTCGAGGGAGCCACCACGGCGACCGACCTCGCGATGGCCTTCTGGCAGTCCGCCGTGTCGTACAGGCCGACGTACCGCACGTCGTCCCGGCCCGCCGCCCAGGCGGTGACCTCTGCCTCCAGTGGTCCCGTGCCGGCGATCACGAGCGGTACTCCCACCCCGCCGCTCGCTGCGATCTCGTCCCACGCGGCCATGAGCAGCCGTACGCCCTTGGCCTCCGCGAGCCGGCCGAGATACAGCAGATGCTCGCCTGCGTCCGTTCGGCGCGCGTCCGGGTCGGGCACGAAGTTGTGCTTCACCGCCAGCCGCTCGGCCGGCATGCCGGCATGCACCAGGACGTCGCGCTGCGCCGCGGAGATGCAGAAGAAGCGCTCCACGCCGGACCACCACCGCCGCCGGTTGGCCGACAGGCTGACGGCGAGCGGCACGGTCGCGAGACGGGAGCCCCGGTAGCAGCCGTGCCGGACGGCGGGCAGTGGCGTCGACCCGACGCAGTCGGTGCACGGCCGACCGTCCCGCTGCAAGGTGCCCGGGGGGCAGACCTGGGTGTAGTTGTGCAGCGTCGCCACGGCGGGCACGCCGGCGTCGGCGCAGGCGGCGAGCACCGAGGGCGACAGGAGCGGGAAGACGTTGTGGATGTGGACGATGTCCGGCCGCTCGGTGCGGAGCCGGGCGGTGAGTTCCGTACGGACCGCCGGGTTCCACGGCACCCGCAGGGGCACCGCGACCTTGGCGAGGAGGGACATGGCGCCGATGTCGTCGCTGCGCCGCTCGCACATCTCGACCCGGTGGCCGGCCTCGCGCAGCAGGTCCACCTCCTGGTCGACGACCTTGTTCTCGCCGCTCGGCTGCGCCGAGCCGTAACGGTTGTGCACCACGAGGACGTGCATGCTCACCTCACCTCGGATCTCTGGGCCCAGCGCGGGACGTGTCGTCGGGGCACGACGGGCGTCGCGAGGGGGACGGCTTCGGCAGGTGCCGCCAACAGCGCGGCGGCCAGGGCCAGGTGCAGCAGATACGGCGAGGCGTCGCCGAGGCCGGCCTCGGTGTACGACGCGATCGCGCAGTAGCTGATCAGGAAGATCGCGCAGGCCCGCTGCAGCGACGGTGGCCGCAGCAGCGCGACGCCGCCCAGCACGATGATGACCACCGCGACGAGGGTGACGCCGATCAGGCCCTGTTCGTTGTAGACGGCCAGCCAGCTGTTGTCGATCGGCAGGCCGCCGAACGACTTGTCGCCCAGGCCCACGCCGAACCACTTCTCCCCGGTCGTCCGGGGCGCGGCCAGCAGGGCGTCCCAGACCTTGGCGCGACCGGTGAGGCTGGAGAAGTTGTCCTTGCTCTGTCCGCGCAGGAACCACGCCTGCAGCGCGGAGGCGAAGCCCACCGCGGCAACCGTGGCGCACAGCACCGCCCAGCTGAAGAAGCGGCGGGCAGCGGCGCTGGTGAGCAGGAGTGAGCCGATCGCCAGCACCAGCCCGAGGAGCAGGCCGAGCGTGGCCGTCCGGGTATGGGTCAGGGCGAGCAGGACGAGGGACGGCACGATGACCACCGCCGCGCTGGTCCTGTCGGTCCGGCGGCCCAGGAGGAGCAGCACGGTGAGCCCGATGATCACCGCGGCGTACTGGCCGATCTGCGGCGGGGTGAGCGGCCACAGCGCGCCGACCAGCCGCCCGCCGTAGAGGTCGGGCAGGGCCGTGCCCGGTGAGACGACCAGGCCGAGGGCTACCGACCCCAGCACGGCGTAGTACATCCGGATGTGGTGCCGTACGAACGTCAGACTGCCGTCCCACCAGCGGCTGAGCAGCCACAGCGTGCCGACGAAGAGCGTCAGCCTGAAGCAGCGGAACAGCGCGCCGAACCCGGACTCCAGATGAGCGCTGGAGATCACGCTCGTCACCAGCAGCAGGGTGAGCAGGAACAGGTAAGCGCCGGCCCGGATGCGCAACCGGGCATTGATCGCGAGCGCCAGCGCGAACGCGGCAACCAGTGCGCCCATGGTGACCATCTGGATGAGGGAGCGGGGCAACGGGACGATGGTCTTCGCCCCGGCGGAGCCGAGCGTGTTGAGGACCAGCAGCCCCCAGACCACCCCGACGACCTTCGGCGTGCGCTCTGCCTCCATCTCAACCACCGGCCCGGTCGACGAGGGTGCTGCCCGCGTCCTGCTGGTTCGGGGTTCTCTGCCAGCCCTCGAATTCGAGCGTCGTGCTCGGATCGTGGACGACGAACTTCCATGGCCCGACGTAGACGTTGTCGTACCAGCGGTTGTGCTGCTTCTGCGTGATCGCGTCGGCCACCTTCTCGCCCTTGTACGGCGACCAGTCGGGATAGGTTCCGTAGTTGGACAGCACCGCCATCCGGTCGCACTTCGTCGTGCACCTGACGACGGACTTGTCCAGCACGAAGCGGTTGTCGTGGATGTCCACCCGCTGGGTCTTCCACCGGCAGTCGGCGTAGAGCGGCGCCTTGGCGATCGCCGGCTGCGCGCAGCTGTCGGTCTTCTTCACCAGCAGCGTGCAGTCACCGGACGAGGTGTTGGCCGGGCTGTTGCAGAACCGGTCGGCGTTCTCCCACAGGGTGATCCCGGACCAGTTGTTCTCCAGCAGGTTCCGATAGACCTCGATCTTGTCGGTGCGGGCCTTGATCCGGGGTTCCCCGCCCGACTCGGACAGGTAGACGGTCGCGAACGGGAAGCTGTCGCCGCTGTCGGCCGCCTTGCGGCCCTCGACCCAGTTGTTCCGCCGGATCGTGTTCTTCCGGATGATCGCGTTGTAGCTGATCTCGTAGATCAGCGCTGCACCGTCGTTGGCCTCGATCACGTTGTCCTCGATGAGGAAGTCGTTGTTGTTCGTGTCGGCCCACAACCCGGTTCCCCGGTTGTCGTGCACCCAGTTCCCGCGTACGTCGGCGCCGTTGACGGCCCAGAACTTGATGCCTCCGGTGCAGCCGCAACCCGGCTTGCGCCGCTCCCAGTCGCCGGTGTTGTTGCCCACGATCTCGTTGCCCTCGACCACCAGGCCGGTGATGCGGCCGTTTCCCTTGTACGCGTTCATGCCGTACTGGCCGTTGTTCCGCAGGCAGCTGGCGCGGACCTGCTGGCGGGCACCGGCCATCAGCCCGGCACCGGAGTTGTCCTGGATCGTCGTGTCCTCGATCACCCACCCGTCGGCCGAGTCATGGTTGACCACGCCCTCGTCCGGCGGCGCGACGAAACCCTGCACGGTCAGGTAGCGGATGGTGACGTCGCGGGCGCTGCCGCTGAACGCGTACTGGTTCTTCTTCCCGCCGTCGAGCACTGCGCCCGGTGCGCCGAGGTAGCGGTCCCCGTTCTTGGGAAAGACCTGGGCGTAGCGGTCCGGGTCGAGCCTGTGCCTGCCCGGCCGGAGCCAGAACGTGGTGTTCGAGGGGCTGCTCCTGGTCTTGGCCGCCAGGTCACCGACCTTCACGGGGTCGACCACCACCGCACCCGCCGGTGCCTTGGCCGGCCCGGCCGCGGGGTTGGCGCACACCCGGGCCAGGGACGCGGAGCGTGCTCCGGACGTGGTCTGCGCAGCGGGCGGGTTCGCACGGGCGTCCGGCGTACTGTCACAGCCGGTCGCCGCCAGCAGGGCCAGCGCCAGCGGTGCCGCCGCCAACGCCCAGGGCCGCCTCTTGATCCCCACGTGCCCCCCTAGCCGCAGAACCTGAGCACGGTGGTGAAACCCTCCGCGCCGTCGGTGAAGCCGCTGCCGATCAGGGTGGTGGCGGGTTCCTTGCGCCCGAATCCGGCGGAGTACCAACCCAGCGGCGGCTCGCTCTCGCCGCGGTGCGCCTGCCAGGACAGTTGCGCGGGCAGGTCGAGTACGGCGGAGCGGTCCTCGCCGTCGCGGGTCCAGGCGAGTCGTGCCCGGCTCCCGGTCAAGTCGGCGGTGATCGCCGGGCCGAGGTGGAACGCCAGGTTCACGGTCCGGCGCGGGCCGCTCACCTCGTCGACCAGCGTCAGCTCCTGGCTCGCGGCCGTCAGCTCCACCCGGCGGCGGTGCACGGACCCCTGGTAGCCGTCGTGCTCGGCAGCCCAGCGGGCCACCTCGCCGGACGCGTCCGCGGCCAGGACACGGCTCTCGGCATGCCGGGTCCACAGGAACGGGCCGCCGGAGACGGACTGGTCACCGCCGTCCAACTGCAGGGTGTTGTGGCCGAGGGTCGACCGGAAGTACTGCCGCCACTCGGGCTGCCCGTGGTAGCAGTACGTCCCCGGGTCGGCGAGCACGTCGACCCCGTCGTGCCGGACCTCCACGGACAGCGCGTCCGCGTGGGCGTGCGCGGCAATGGACAGGAAGCCGTGCGGCCCGCCGTCGCAGCGGCACCAGAGCTCCTCCGGGCCGCGCAGGATCGTCATACCCGCGTCGGCGAAGTGGGCGGGGCGGCTCGCCGGGCGGGTCACCGACGGTTCGGCGGGTTTGACGAGCGCGGCCAGCAGCGGGGTGCGCACATCGGTGGCGGTCACCTCCGGCCACCAGTCGAGCCGGCCGAACACGGCGTCCCCGGTGGCCAGCAGCGAGGCCCAGCGGTCGGTGCCCGCACCGTCCACGATCAGACCGTGCCCGTCGTCCGCGTCCCCCTGGCGCGGCGGCCGGAGTCGGTTGTCCACGACGGCCGCGAGCGCGTCGGTCATGCGCAGCAGCACCAGCCGGACGGTCGCGGGGACCTGCACTCCGGCTGCGTCCGCCTCGGCCACCGCGGCCAGGCCGAGCTCCAGGACCAGTCCGTGGTACTCGGTGGCCAGCTCGCGGTTGAGGCCGGAGCCGTAGGTGTTGCCGCGCAGCTGCCGGTCCAGCGAGCGCAGCGCGTCGGCCCGCCAGCGCGCCGAGGAGGGGAACCAGTCGAACGCGCAGGACGCGGCGAACTGACCGGCGGTCTCGGCAATGACGTGGTTGTTCGCCGAGGAGCCCCGGCTGGGGAAGGCGGCCAGCCAGCGCTGGTGGTGCCAGATCTGGTTCCGCGCCACCGGGTTGCCCTCGAACAGGTCGGCCGCGCCCGGCCAGCCGTCGAGCAGTCGGCGGACCCACACCCAGGACAGCAGCCGGATGCCCAGCTCGATGCCGCTTATCCAGTGGACGCCGCGCAGCGGCGGGTTGACCGACCACCACGACCGCAGGTGCTCGGCCACCCGCTCGGCGTACCGCTCGTTCCCGGTGATCGCGTAGGCGGCCGCGAGCTGGGTGAGGTACTGGTGCCGGGACGGCTCCCAGATCTGCTTGATGTCCCCGACCGCGTCCTCGCTGCGGTACGGCACGTCGAAGGCGTAGGCCGAGGGGGCCCGGCGCCCGGTCTTCGGATCGCGCCACCAGTCCGGGTCGGCCAGATCGTCGCGGGCCACCCCGAAGAACTCCGCGTGCCCGTCCATCAGTCGGTCCGCCTCGGCGACGAGGCGTTTCGCGGCGTCGGCGGGTACGGCGGCGATCGTCCCGGTGGGCAGCACGGCGGTGAACCGGGCGCCGGTCACGCTCGGGCAGTCGGGCGGCGCAGACCGCCAGCGCCGTCTGCGCAGCGTGTCGCCCACCCGGCCCGCGACCTCGTGCGGCCCCATCCGGGACAGCCGCCGGAGGTACCAGCCCACGCTCATGGTCATCAGGCCCTCGCCAACGTCACCGGCACGCCACCGGCCAGGCCGGCCTGCACGGCGAGGGTGGCCGCCGTGGTGGCGACCAGTGACTCCAGCGGCACCGGCATCGGCCCGCCGGTCCGGACTGCCTTGATGAACGCCGCCAGTTCGGCGTTCTGACCCTTGTCCCGCGCCTTGGGCAGCCGCGAACTGACCCACTTCTTACGGCCGGCCCTGCCGTCCGAAAAGACCGAGGCACGCACGAAGTCGTCGAGTCGCAGCGCGCGGCCGTCCGCGACCAGGTCCAGCGTCTCCTTGGGGAAGCCGGACGGGCCGGTGGTGACGTAACTGATGGTGGCGGTGGAACCGTCCGGGTAGCGCAGCACGACCTGCAGGTCCTCGTGGCCGGACGTGGCGGTCGCGTACACCGAGACCGGGTCCGCGTCGAGCAGCCAGCTCGCCGTGTCGATGAAGTGTCCGCCTTCGCCGGCGAACCGCGAGCCCTCGGTGCCCTGCTGGAGGTACCAGCTGCCGTGCGCGAGGCGACCTGCGTTGACCAGGTAGCGGAGGTTCGCCGGACCGGTCCGGGCGCCGAACCGCGCCCTGGCCTCCTGCAGCAGCGGCGCGAACCGGCGGTTGAAGCCCACCTGGAGCCGGTCGTTGCCGGACTCCTCCACCGCCGCGAGCACGCCGGCCAGTTCGTCCTCGGTGAGTGCCAGAGGTTTCTCCACGAACACGGTCTTGCCGGCCAGCAGTGCCTGCCGCGTCAGTTCGGCGTGCGAGCTGTGCCGGGTGACCACGAACACCGCGTCGATGGACTTGTCGCCGAGCACGGCGTCGAGGTCGGTGGTCGCCTCGGCGAAGCCGAACTTCCGTTGCGCGTTGGCCGCGGACAGCGACGTCGTGGTGACGACGGCCGACAACTCGACGCCCTCGCGCTGTGCCAGATGCGGCAGCAGCATCGACGTCGCGTAGTTTCCCGCGCCGACGAACGCCAGTTTCACCGGCGTCCTGGCGGCTCGGGCCGGACGTGCCTTCACGTCCACCGCGGGCACGGCGACCGCCGGGGCCTTCGCCTCCTGCGCTTTCCCCGCCTGTTCGGGGTACCGGAACAGCGCGGTGATGGCCTTCAGCTCGCCGTCCTTCAGGCGCTGGTAGGTCTCGACGGCGTCGTCGAAGTCGGCGACGTGGGAGATCAGGGGCTCCACGTCGACCTTGCCGCGGGCGGCGAGGTCGAGGAAGCAGGCCAGGTTGCGGCGCTCGGTCCAGCGCACATAGCCGATCGGGTAGTCGCGTCCCTCCAGCTCGTACTCGGGGTCGTAGCGGCCGGGGCCGTAACTGCGGGAAAACCGGACGTCGAGTTCCTTCTCGTAGTACGCGTTCCACGGCAGGTCGAGGCGGCACTTGCCGATGTCGACGACCCGGCCGCGGTCCCGGGCCAGTTTGGCGGCCAGCTCGACGGGCTGGTTGCTGCCGCCGCCGGCGGCCAGGTACACCTGGTCCACGCCGTGTCCGTCGGTGAGTTCGGCGACGGCGTTCTCCACGGCGGCGGAGGCGGGGTCGCCGCAGGCCGCGGCACCCAGGCGCTCGGCCAGCTCGCAGCGCGCCGGGTCGGGGTCGGCGCCGACGACGCGGACTCCCGAGGCGGCCAGGAGCTGCACGACCAGCTGCCCGATCAGCCCGAGGCCGACGACCAGGGCCACTTCGCCGAGCTGCGGCTCGCCCTGGCGGACGCCCTGCATGGCGATCGATCCGACGGTGCCGAAGGCCGCGTGCCTGGGCGCGAGGCCGTCCGGCACCGGGACGTAGAGGTTCTTCGGCACCCAGTTCAGCTCGGCGTGCAAGGCGTGCTCGTTGCCGGCGCAGGCCACGAGGTCGCCGACCTTCACGTCGTCGATCCCGGCGCCGACCTCCTCGACCACTCCGCACAACGAGTAGCCCAGCGGTGTGTAGGAGTCCAGCTTGCCCATCACCTTGCGGTAGGTGGCGGGCACCCCGTTCGTGGCCACGCTCTGCATGACCTTGGCCACCTGGTCCGGCCGGGAGCGGGCCTTGCCCAGCATCGACATGCCGGCCTCCGACACCTTCATGAGCTCGGTCCCCGTGGAGATCAGCGAGAAGGCACTGCGGACCAGCACACCGCTCGGCTTGCACCCCGGCACCGGCACGTCGAGCACCGCCAGCTCGCCGCTCTTGTAGTTCTGTACGACCTGTTTCACCGAAGTCCCCTGATTCCTAAGCCGTTTGCCGAGTGCTCTGGCCGGACCCGGAGGTCGCGTCGCGATACCAGTACTCGAGGGTCAGCACATGCCACAGATGCTTGGAGAAGTCCTGCTGCCCGGCGGCGTCCTCGGCGACCATCCGCGCCAGCGCGTCCCTGCGCAGGAACCCGGAACGCACGAGCTCGCCGTCGTTGACCACCTCGCGCACCAGCGGTGCCAGATCCCGGCTCATCCAGGCCCGCAGTGGGGCGCTGAACAGCCCCTTGGGCCGGTAGACGATCTCCCGGGGGAGGATCGAGGTGGCCGCCTCCTTGAGGGCGGCCTTGCCCTGCCGTCCGACGATCTTGCGGTCGCCGGGCACGGCGAACGCCGCCTTGACCACCTCGACGTCCACGTACGGGACCCGCACCTCGGTCGACGCGGCCATGCTCGACCGGTCCGTGTAGGCCAGGTTCAGGCCCGGCAGGAACATCCGGGCGTCCGCCAGGCACATGCGGTTGACGAAGTCGTCGAGTTCGTTGTCCTCGTAGATGTCGGCATGCTCGGTCACCACGTCATCGACCGTCCCCGCCAGGTCCGGGTCGATCAGGGCGAGCAGCTCGTCCTGGTCGTACATGGTGTAGCTGCGCCGGAACGCGGTCTCCTCCGGCAGGTCGGCAAAGGAGAGGAACCGCTTCGCGAAGCGAACCGACCGCAGTCCCCGGCGGGACGTGGCGACGGGCAGCCGGCCCACGGCCGCGGACACCCCGCGCCGCAGAGGGCGCGGGACGCGTTGGTAGCGCAGTGCGAGCAGGTTGGCCAGGTGCTTGCGGTACCCGGCGAAGAGCTCGTCGGCGCCCATCCCCGAGAGCATCACCTTGACCCCGGCCTCCCGTGCGGCCTCGCAGATCAGGAAGGTGTTGATGGCGGCGGGGTCGCCGATCGGCTCGTCCAGGTGGTACGTCATCTGCGGCAGCAGGTCGAGCACGTTCGGGGCGATCTCGATCTCGTGGAGGTCGACGCCGAACTGCTCGGCCACCTGCCGGGCGTAGCGCAGGTCGTCGGGCATCGCCTCGAACCTGGCGTCCTCGGCGCGGAACCCGATCGTGTAGGCGGAGATCCCCGGCTGGTGACGGGCCGCAAGCGCGGTCAGCCAGCTCGAGTCGAGGCCGCCGGACAGGAAGGTCGCCACGGGTACGTCGGAGAGCAGGTGCTGCCGGGTCGACTCCTCGACGATGGCGGCCAGATCCGGTTGTTCACCGGCCCGGGCCCGTTCCTGGCCCTCGGCGGCGACGTCCTTCAGGTTCCAGAACCGGCCGCGCTCCACCCGGCCGTCGGGTCGGCACCGCAGCCAGCTTCCCGGCGGCAGCTTCTCCGCTTCGCGGAAGGCGCACCGTGAGTCCGGCACCCAGTAATAGAGCAGCGAGGCCACCAACGCCGCATGGTCCACCTCCAGCGATCCACCGGTCGCGCCGGCGAGCGCCTTGAGCTCGGAGGCGAACATCAGGCCCTCGCCGCGCCGGAGCAGGAACAGCGGCTTGATACCCAACTGGTCGCGGACCAGCACCAGTTCACCGGTGCGCTCGTCGAAGATGCCGAACGCGAACATGCCGCGCAGCCGGGGCAGACAGTCCGTGCCCCAGCGCCGCCACGCCTCGAGCAGCACCTCGGTGTCGGAGGTACCGCGAAAGCGCACCCCGGCGGCCGCCAGTTCGGTCCGCAGCTCGGGCGCGTTGTACAGCTCGCCGTTGTACGTCAGGGCGAGGCCGTCCGAGACCATCGGCTGGGCTCCGGTGTCGGACAGGTCGATGATGGACAGCCGGCGGTGCCCGAGTTGCACCTCGCCGTCACCGACGGGGTGGCCGTAGCGACCCGCCCCGTCCGGGCCGCGGTGGGCGAGGGTGTCGGTGAGCCGGTCGGTCACGATCTTGCCGTCAGGCCATCGGTAAGTCCCTGCGATACCACACATGTCCTACCGCACCTCCTGGTCGCTGTCCGGGACTCGTGCGGCCCACATCGGCTGTCGTTCCGTCTTCGCCTGGCCGTCCCCCACTGCCTGAACGGCGTGGGAGGTACCCCCACCGTTCTGCCGGGCCGTCCGCTCGTTGTGCCCCCGCAGCGCGATGTGCAGCCCGTCCCAGAGCGTGCCGTCGGTCCGGTCCCGCGGATCGGGGTCGATCAGCACCACACCGACCACCGCGATGTGCTGGTCTGCCAGTTGCCGCGCCACGGTGTGCAGCCATGCGGCGCTGCCATGCCCGGCACGTACGACGAGCACGGTCCGGGTGCCGAGGTACTGGAGGTCGGTCCACGCGGTGCCGGGTGCCACCGATCCGACGCCGAGCAGGCGCCCGTGGTCCGGCACAGTGGTGGCCCGTTGACCGCTGACCACGGTGGGGTCCCCCGGCTTGGGGCGGCGGCCGGAGAGCTCCGAGCCCGGTAGACCGTCGACGACCACCACGGGCCCGTCGGTCGCCAGTGCCCTGGCGACGTTCAGGGCGATCGCGCTCGTGCTGCGGGCACAGCCCAGTTCCAGCAGCGACAGCCCTTCCGCGGAGCCACGCGCGGTGCGGGCCAGGGACGCGGTGAGCCGTTCGCGTGCCAGCCGGGTCCGTCGGCGCTGCCACGGCCTGCCCGACCGGCGGGGCAGCTCCGAGATGACCGAGGCGCCCAGGTTCGCCGCGATGTCCCGGCGCAGTACGGGGCGGTCCGCGACCACCACGCCGACCGCGGCCAGCGCGAGCCCGAGGAAGAGGCCGAGGACGAGCCCGATCCCGGCGTCGGTGGCAGCGGCCTTGGGCAAGGAGTGCCGTACCGCGCTCGGGGCGTCCACGATCTGCGTGCCGGCGACCACCGCGGGCGTGCCGGTGCGGGCGTCGGCGGCGCGCTGGTCGAAGTCGGAGATGCGCGAGTTGAGTTCGGCCCGGCGGGCGTAGAGCGACTCGATGCTCGCCGCCCCCGTCGTCTCGCCTGCCGTGGCGCGGTCGTTGATCTCCTTGTTGACCGCGGCCAGCTCGTCGCGCGTGCGGTCACGTTGGTCGAGCAGGGCCTTGGACTCGGCCTGCGCGATTGCCTTCATCCGCTGCACGTGGTCCGCGACGAACGCGTCGGCCAGCGCCTTGGCCCGGGCCACCGCCTGCGCGTCGTTGTCGCCGGTCACATCGATCTGCAGCAGGTTGTTGGTCAGGCCGGTGCCCCGGTAGTCCTTCATGAAGTCCTCGGGTTTTTCCGGGGACTTGAGGGACTTCAGGGCCGCGTCGGCGATACGCGTGGTCTGCAGCAGCGCGACGTCGGTGCGGATCAGCGTTCCGGTGTCGTTCGGCTGGTCCTCCGCGTGGGCGACCAGCACCTTGGTCATCGCGCTCGGCGGCGGCGGCATCAGGACCGCCACTGCCGCGCCGGCCAGGAAGCCCAGGACCGCCATGGCGCACCACAGGCGGCGACGCCTGCGCACCGCCACCACCAGCGCCTGAAGGTCCAGGAGGGGGGTGGCTGCCGACTCCGGTGACGTCGTGTTCGTCGTCACGCCCGACCTCCCGTCGCGCGGCCGGGAACCACGAACGTGAGCGTGGCGTCGTCCGGCAGGTCGGCGGCAGGACGCGTGGCGCGGGCCCGGACCGGTCCTGCGACGACGACGCCGACGACCTCGTGCCGGCCGTCCGCGCACGCCTCGGCGATGCCGGCGAGCTCCTCCGCGGTCCAGCTGTTCGCGCTGAGGACCACCACGGCACCGTTCTCCGTCCCTCGGTCCGGCACGATCGGCCGGTCCACCGACACCTCCACCACCCGCAGCAGTGGATCGTTCTTGGCCTCGGCGAGGAGCTGACCCGCGGCCCGGCGGGCGATCTCGTCGCCGTCCGGTACGACGACCAGCAGCCGCCGGGGCGCCGGCAGCTGCTCCCGGAGGCGGGCGCACACCCGCCGGTAACGGAGCCGTCTGCCGGCCTCGTCGCCGGAATTCCGCAGGGCCGGTACGTCCCACGGGGTGTCGGCGCCGAGGAGCCGGAGGATCCCGGCTCGCCGGCCCACGCCCTGCGGCCCGTGCGCGGGCCATTCACCGGACACGTCCACGGCGCCCAGCGGCGTCGAGCCCAGTGCCGCGGCGATCTCGAGTTCGGTGCGCAGGCGGCGGTTCATCCGTGCGGCGACGAGATGGCCGACGACCGCGAGCAGGAAGAACACCAGCGCTCCGCCCACGATGAGCTGAATCCTCGTCGGCGGCGCCTCACCGGTGGGCCGGGCGGCCTGTCCCATGACGACCATGCCTGACTTGTTGTTCAACGGGGCGGCCTCTTGCAGCTTCTTCATGGCCGCCTCCAGCGAGGTGCGCAGGTTCTCGAGCGCCGTGCGGGACTGAACGCTCTCCACGGTCTGTCCCGGATCGGCCGCCTTGGCCAGGTCGGAGATGCGCCGGTTGGTCTCCGCCACCTGCTTGCGCAGCGCCTCGGTCTGCGTGACCACCGAGGCGTCGACGCCGCTGCCCGCGACCTCCGCGGCGAACTGCACGAACTGCTGGGCCGCCCCGTCGGCGAGCCGCTGCGCGCGCTCCGGGGTGTCGGCCGTACCCGAGATCGTGATGATGTTTCCGTCGGCGACGGTGGCGCCCACGCGGTCCCGCAGCTCGGAGCGGCTGACGTCGGACCAGTGCAGAGCGTCGGCCGTACGGTCGACCACGGTCAGACTGGTGGCGATGTCGACCTGGGTGAGCAGCTCTCGCTCCTCCCACACCCCTGGCAGCAGTACCGGTGCCGACGCGGTGTATCGCGGCGGGAACACCAGCACCGAGGTGCCGTAACCGAACAGTGCGCCCACCACGGCGAGGACGGCCAGAAGCCGCCACCGCCGACGGAGTATCCGCCCGATCGTGACGAGGCGGATGGTGTCTTCGTTCAACTGCGCTGCCTCTTCTTCCTTGTGCGCGCCGGACCGCTCGCCGACACCGCATCGCGGTCCCGGCACGCGGCGGCATAGGCGGCGAGCAGCGACGCCTGCGAGTTGCGCCAGGAAAGCTGCCCGCCTATTCGCTCCTGGCCGATCTTGCCCATCCGGGCCCGTTCGTCCGGATCGTCCAGCAACACCGCGATGAGCTCGGCGAACCGGCCCTCGTCGTTGGCCGGCGCGTAGACGGCGGCCTCACCGGCGGAGACGCGCGCCTCCTTCAGGTCGAACGAGACGATCGGCCGGCCCATCGCCATGTACTCCAGGACCTTGTTCATGGTCGACACGTCGTTGAGCGGATTGCGCGGGTCGGGAGAGAGGCACACGTCCGCGGTGGACAGGTAGCGCACCAGGTCGGCGTCCGGAATGCGCCCGGTGAACTGCACCTGCTCGGTGAGCCCGAGCTGCCGGGACAGCTCCACCATCGCGTCGAACGCGTCGCCGGAGCCGACGAACACCGCGTGCCAGTCGGTCCGCCCGAACTCGTCGCGCAGTTCGGCAAGGGCGCGCAGGGCGTAGTCGACGCCGTCCTGCGGACCCATGACGCCCAGGTAGCACAGCAGATGGGGCTTGCCGCGCTTCAACTCCGGCTCGGACGGGACCGGTTGGAACCGCTCCGTCTGGGGCGCGCTACGCACCACGAAGACGTCCTCCGGCCGCTTGCCGCCGCGGCTCACGGCGACGTCCCGGTAGCTCTCGTTCGTGGCGAGCACGACGTCCGCGGCCCGGTAGGTCCGCCGTTCCAGCGCACACACGGCGCGGTAGAGCAGGTCCTTGCCGCGGTCGAAGCGGGAGAGGTACAGCTCGGGCACCAGGTCGTGCTGGTCGAACACGAATCGCGCGCCACGCCGCCTCAGCCGGCGTGCCGACAGGAACAGCAGGTCGGGCGGGTTGCAGGCGTGCACCACGTGGACCGGGCCGACCTTGCGGGCGAGCCGGGCCGTATGCCACAACGCCGATCCGTACTCCTGCAGATAGCCGGCCGGTCCTCCGGTGGCGGCGCGCAACGGGTAGCGGTGGATCCGCACCCCGTCGATCAACGCCTCCGGCTCCGTGTCTCGCTTCTCGCCACGGGGGCAGATGACGTGCACCTCCCAGCCCGCGTCACGCAGCGTCGTGCACTCCTGCCACACCCGTCGGTCGAACGGCACCGACAGGTTCTCCACCAGGATCAGCGCGCGTCGGCCCGAGCCGTCGCCGCTGGCTTCGTTACCAAGCAAGGCCCACGTATCCCGGTTCGGTCCGGCGCGTCTCGGCGTCGGGAAGGCGGACGAGGTCGACTATCACCGGGCCGCCGCCATGAGGCAGGGCAGCGAGGACGGCCGGGTCTTTGGTCCCGACCAGGCACACCTCGGCATGGTCGAGCACCTCCTCGACGGAGTCCGCGAGCAGCTGCGCGAGGTGCGGCAGCCGGGTCTCGATGTACTCGCGGTTGGCACCGATCAGCCGGGAGAGGCTCACGTTGGCGTCGTGGATCCGCAGGTCGTACCCCTTGCCGTGGAGCCGCTCCGCGAGCTCGACGAGCGGACTCTCCCGGAGGTCGTCGGTGCCGGGTTTGAAGGACAGCCCGAACATGCCGACCCGGCGCTTTCCGGTGCGCTCCACCAGGTCCACCGCACGCTGCAGATGGTCGGAGTTGGAGGGCAGCACGTGGGCGAGGATGGGCACCGAGACGTCGGCCCGCTGTGCCGCGTGGACCAGACTGCGCAGGTCCTTGGGCAGGCAGGAGCCGCCGAAGGCGAAGCCGGGCCGCAGGTAGGCGGGGCTGATGTTCAGCTTGCGGTCGGCCAGGAACACGTCCATCACCTGGTGCGAGTCCACCCCGAGCGCCTGGCATACCGCGCCCAGCTCGTTCGCGAAGCCGATCTTGAGGCCGTGGAACGCGTTGTCCGCGTACTTGATCGCCTCGGCCGTCGGGATCGGCACCCGGAACACCTCGCCGGGCAGGCCCTCGTACAGCGCCGCCACCACGTCGCCGCTGGCCGGGTCGAGCTCGCCGATGACCGTCTTGGGCGGGTCGAAGAAGTCCTGCACGCTGGTGCCCTCGCGCAGGAACTCCGGGTTGACCGCGACCCCGACGTCCACGCCGGCAGTGCCGCCGATGTGCTTCTCCAGGATCGGTACCAGAAGGTTCAGGCAGGTGCCCGGGAGCATGGTGCTGCGGAACACCACCGTGTGCCGCCCGCCCCGCTCGGCCAGGGCGGCGCCGATCTCCTCGGTGACCCGCTCCAAGTACGTGGTGCACAGGCTGCCGTTGGGCTCCGACGGGGTGCCCACGCAGATCAGCGACACCTCACTGCCCATGATCGCCTCGTGGACGTCGGTGGTGGCGCGGAGCGCTCCGGTCCGCACGCCGTCGGCGGTGAGTTCGCCGATCCGCTCCTCGACCACCGGGGCCTTGCCGTCGTTGACCAGGTCGACCTTCACCTGGTTGACGTCCACGCCGATGACCTCGTGCCCCATGCCGGCCAGGCACGCGGCCGACACGCAGCCCACGTAGCCAAGCCCGAACACGCTGATTCTCATGACCCGTTCCTCCCCCCAGGCAGGCCCTTGTGGCCTGCGCTCTGCCCGCCGTCAGGACGGCGCCCCCCGCACATCAGTAGGCCCCCTGGCCGTAGAGCACCGCGCGCAGCGTCTTCCACAAGATCACCGCGTCCAGGGCGAGCGACCAGTCCTCCACGTACCGCAGGTCGAGGCGGACGGCCTCCTCCCATGACAGGTCACTGCGTCCGCTGATCTGCCACAGGCCTGTGAGGCCGGGCTTGACCAGCAGTCGTCGCCGGATGTCCGGACCGTACTCGGCTGACTCCTCCGGCAGCGGAGGGCGCGGACCGACGAGCGACATCGATCCGGTGAGTACGTTGAACAGCTGCGGGAGTTCGTCGAGCGAGTACCGGCGCAGCACTGTTCCCACCCGGGTCACCCGCGGATCCCGGCGCATCTTGAACAGCAGCCCCGCGCCCTCGTTGCGGTCGGCCAACTCGGCACGTGCCCGGTCGGCCCCTACGACCATGGTGCGGAACTTGAGGATGGTGAATTCGCGGCCGTCCTTGCCGACCCTGCGCTGGCGGTAGAACGCCCCGCCCCGGCTGTCCGTCACCACGAGCATTCCGACGACGAGCATCAGCGGCGCGAACACGATCAGCAGGATCGCCGCGCCCAGCCGGTCGGCGACCGCCTTGATCACCCGGCGGCCCCCGGTGAACGTCGGCATGCTGACCCGCAGGAGCGGAATCCCGAGCACGGCGTCGACGTGCAACCGCGGGCCGGCCACCTCCATCAGCACCGGGGCCACCACCATCTCGGCATCGCTGCCCTCGAGGTTCCAGGCCAGCCGCTGCAGCCGGCCCGGTGTCCAGTACGGGTCCGGTGTGAGCGCGACGACGCGATAGCCGTCGTCCTCCACGTACTTGGCGACGTCCGTCAGCCGGCCGAGAACCGGCACTCCGTCCAGTTCGTCACCGTCGAGCCCGCTGCCGTCCGTCGTGCACACCCCGTCCACCCGCCATCCGAGGTGCGGGAACTTGCGGGTGCGGCTGATCAGGTCGCGCACGGTGGCCGGGCTCCCGGCAGCGAGCACCGGTCTCAGACACTGCCCTTCCTTGCGCTGCTTGTGCAGCCCGAGGCGGAGCACATACCGCGCGGTCATGGTGACGAGCGCGATCGCGGGGATCGCGACGAAGATCCAGAGCTTGATGTTGCGTGAGGTGAGGGCGATCCCGCCGAGCGCCAGCACGACGGTCGCCGCGAACAGCGAGCGTCCCAGCCGGCGGAATTCCTCGGCACCCTGGCCGAGCACGGCCGGAGCCCACGCCCGGCCCACCGCAAACGCTCCCAGCACCAGCAACTCGGTGCCGAAGGCGAGTATCCCCCATTTCTCATGCCAGTTGGCCGCGTCCCGGGCCCCGAAGAACTCTCCGATCGCCGCCACCACGAAAGCGGTGGTCACGGTGTCGCTGGTGATCACTGTACGGCGGTACCGCTGCTCCCAGTCGTTAGCCGACTGGCCGATCGCCCCGTCCGTCAGACGCTCGTGCGCCGACGCAACGGGGCTGACTATTCCCCCGTCTCGCACAGCGCACCCCCGCTCCCCAGTGGTATGACGTGGTTGCCAGACACCGTTCCTCCCCCCGGGAGGCCCCCGCCTCCCGCAACGTTTGTCCCCTCGCAGGGCCCCCCGCCCCGCGGCACGCTGTTCCTCTCCCGGAAGACCTCGCCTTCCGCGCAAGACATATCGGACAGTTCAACGCTGCGCGAGCAACTCACCTCGGCGGCAGCGCACTACACGTCCCGCCACCCTCTTCGAGGTGCGCGGGAACCACGAGGACCTCGGATGCTCCCCGCACCCGAACCCCCTCGGGCTCCAAGAACTGTTCACCCCCGAGCCTGGCGCCGAGACGTTTCTGCTCGGCGTCCGCGACCCTGTGCCCACACATCACTATTTGTCGCTTCGTGTCCCAGCATGGGCAGCAAGGTCAATCTAGACCATGGACACCCGTCTGCAGAGGGGGATGTGTGGAATATGTGCTTACGAATCGGAGATGGCGCAATGGGGCCCTCACCGCAGCGGACGCTTCGGCACGAGGGCGGACCACCTGACCTGCGATGACGGGAGCCTGGGGGTGCAGGATGGCGTACCGCGGGGTGGCCGACGGGTGGCACGGCCGGTCGAGACGCCGGTAATCCGCAGGCCGGGAACGGCGGAAAGGGGCTCCGCAGGCTCCCGCCCGCGAAGACCCTTCGCGCCGCAGGGACGACAGGGTGTGAACCTGCGCCCCCTTGGCCCCCAGAAGTGACAACCCCAGAAACTCGTCGAGAACGTGGGGTGCTCCTCGCTCTCCCCGCCGAGAGCAAGGCCGGCACCAGCGACCGGGCACCCACTCAAGGGAACCCCGTCAGCGCAACTCGGCCTTCACGGGGTCGTCCTCGCTGTCTTCGAGGAACCCGCCCGACTGGTGGCGCCACAGCTTCGCGTACGGGCCGTCCAGCGCGAGCAGTTCCTGGTGGCTGCCCTGCTCCACGATCCGCCCGCGGTCGAGGACGACGAGCTGGTCCATGCCGGCGACCGTGCTCAGCCGGTGGGCCACCACGAGTGCCGTCCGCCCCTCCATGAGCCGCCACAGCGCCTCCTGGACCAGGATCTCGCTCTCCGAGTCCAGGGCGCTGGTCGCCTCGTCGAGCAGCAGGATCGGTGCGTCGCGCAGGATCGCCCGGGCGAGGGCGACGCGCTGGCGCTGTCCGCCGGACAGCTTGACGCCGCGCTCGCCCACGAGGGTGTCGAAGCCCTCCGGCAGCGCGTCCGCGAACTCCGTGACGTGGGCCGCTTCGGCGGCACGGCGGATCTCGGCGTCGGTGGCCCCGGGCCGGGCGAAGGCGATGTTGTCCCGCAGGGTCCGGTGGAACATCGCCGGGTCCTGCGGCACGTAGGCCATCAGACTGCGCAGGTCGGTCTGGCGCAGCCTGCTGATGTCCTGTCCGCCGACCAGGATCCGGCCGCCGTCGATGTCCTGCATCCGCAGCAGCAGCCGGGTGAGCGTGGTCTTGCCGCCGCCGGAGCGGCCGACGAGCCCCACCTTCGTCCCGCCGGGCACGACCAGGTCGAGCCCCTCGAAGAGCCGCTCGGCGCCCGCGTGGGCGAAGCTCACCCCCTCGAAGCGGACCTCGGCGGGCCCGGGCAGCAGCGGCTCGGGCGACGGCGGGTCGAGCACGGTCGGCGGGGTCAGCAGCAGTTCGGTGAACTGCGCGGCCTCCGTCATCGAGCTCTCCAGACGCCTGTAGATCTGATTGAACTCGAACATGATCCGAGTCGCGTTGGAGTAGTAGGTGAAGGCGACCACGACCGCCTCCACGCCGTGCTCGCCCCCACTGAGGGTGACCGCGAGCAGCAGGCCCAGCGCGTTGGTCAGCACCGACATCGGCGCGACGAAGGTGTCGATGCGCAGATTGCCGTAGTCCCACGACCGGAGCATGAGCCGGCGTGAGGCCGCGACGCGGGAGCGGTGCTCGGCGGCCTCGCGTTCCTCGGCACCGAAGGCCCGGACGGTGTCCATGTTCATCAGGCTGTCGGCGACGTGCCCGGAGACCCGGGCGACCGCCGCCTCGCGCTCGGCGACCAGTGCCTGGCGGCGCCGGATGAGGGGCGCCGCGCACAGCGCCGTCACCGCGATCATCGTCAACAGCCCCACGACGAGCAGCGGTTCGTAGCGCCAGAGCACCACCGAGCCGAACAGCAGCGGCACGACGTTGCCCACGACCTGGAACGCCAGGGTGTCGACGAACGGCTCGAAACGGGTGGCGAAGCTCAGGACCCGCTTGGTGAGCGACCCGGCGAAGTTGTCGTGGAAGAACGTGGCGTCCTTGGCGAACAGTTCGTCCATCCCGATGACGTACAGCTGCTCGATGCCGAGGGCGTCGAGACGGTTCATGCAGTGCAGGGCGACCCGCCACAGCGCTTCCGCGAGCAGCAGGACACCGGCGAAGCCCAGGACGTACGGCAGTGCCGACCCGATGGTGAGTCCGCCGCCGTCGGCGATGTCGCCGGCGAGCTTCGCGACGATCAGCGGGGCGATGTAGTTGAGGCCGATGCCGCCCAGCGCGAACAGCAGCATGGCGGGAGCCGTCAGCCGGCGCAGCCGGGCCAACTCCCGTCCGTAGTAACGGAGTGCGAGAAGCACCGCACCCCTGCGCGGGGTGATCTTCTCCAGCTCAGGCGTCTGCATTCTAACCCTGTGTGTAGGAGGAGTAACGGTCCGAGTTCGGCAGTGTCCCGCGGCGACACCCGCGCGGTCCACGCGTTTTTCCGCAGGCCACGCCCACGGGGACGGGTGAAATCTCAGGTGACGCAAGGGGATTGACGCAGAAAGCGCTTGCCACCTACGGTCCCCCGAATGGGTAAGCAGCGAAGATTCGGATGGGCGTCGCTCGCGGCGGCGACCACCATGGCACTGGCGGCCGGAGTGACCGCGGCACCGGCCGCGCACTCCGCGGACGATCCCGTGCAGATCGTGGTCGACGGGAACGACGTACGCGCCGGCAACGTGAACGGCCTGACCTACAAGGGCCTCGGTCTGCTCAGCTGCAACAGCACGAGCAATCTGCTGATGGACTACAAGGCGGAGCACCCCGACCGCTACTGGCAGCTCGTCAGAGTGCTGTTCGGCGGCAGGAACCCGCTCATCGACCACGTCAAGGTCGAGATGGGGTCGGACACCAACACGTCGACCGGTTCCGATCCGGCGACCATGCGCACGGCGGACGAACTCGCCGACGCGTCCCGCTCCCCCGGCTTCCAGCTGGCCGCCGACGCCAAGACCGTGAACCCGGGGCTCAAGGTCTCGATCCTGCGCTGGGTCATGCCCCAGTGGGTCCAGACCGAGTGGAACAAGGGCACCGGCACCGACGAGATGTACAAGTGGTACAAGGAGACGATCCTCGACGCGTACCAGAAGTACGGGTACATGGTCGACTACGTCGATCCGGACACCAACGAGACCACGAAACCCGACCTCTCCTTCGTCAAGTGGTACAAGAACGCCGTGGCGAAAGACACCGAATTCAGCGACCCACGCTATGGATTGACGTCTCGCCAGCAGCAGGCGGCCGCGAAGGCGTACCACGCCATCAAGATCGTCGCCTCGGACGAGAACACCACGAAGAACATCGGCCCGGCGATGCTCACGGACACCGAACTCTTCGGCTCGGTCGACGCGGTGGGCTACCACTACACCACCGAGGACCGGCTCGACGGCGCTCCGGACAGCCCCACCTACCGGCCCTACTCGAAGCTGGCGACCGGTGACAACGCCCACGGCCAGGACAAGGAGGTCTGGTACAGCGAGGGCGTCGGCTCCTTCGGCTGGACGGACTACCGGGTGGCCAACACCGAGGGGCCGGGCGGCGCGAGCACCGGGATCGGCGGTGTGCAGAGCGCCCTCGACATCGCCAACCGCTCCGTGAAGAGCTACGCCGACTCCAAGCGGACGCACTACATCTTCCAGCCGGCGATCGGGGCCTTCTACGAGGGCGCCCAGTACAGCCACAAGGAACTGGTCAGCGCCCGCGACCCGTGGTCCGGGAGCATCCACTACGACGCCGCCGTGTACGTGATGCAGCACTTCACCCAGTTCGCGAAGACCGGCTGGGAGAACGACACCAACACGGCCGGCATCTGGCGCACCGTGCCGGAGGCGAGCTACAGCGGGGTGAGCGGCACCGAGAACGTCGACGGCTCGAACGGCGCGCCCAGCTACATGACACTCGCCGACCCGAAGAAGAAGGACTTCTCCACCATCGCCGTCAACGACAGCGACCGGACGAAGACCTACCGGATCAAGGCCGAGAACATGGACCTGGGCGGCGATCCCACGATGGAGGTCTGGGAGACCCGCGCGGCCGACCCCGGCCAGGCCTACGACGCGAACTTCAAGCACCTCGCCGCCGAACTCCGCCCCGACGGCGACGGCTTCTACACCTACACCGTGCAGCCGCGCTCGATCGTCACGTTCACCACGCTCGACCGCAGCCACGACAAGGAGACCCGGCAGCGCCTGCCCGAGACCGCGGCCCGCACCGTGCTCGACACCGACCCGACCGGCAAGCGGCACGACACGCGTGACACCGTCCTGTACGCCGACGACTTCGGGTACCAGGAGGAGGGCCGGGTCCAGGTAGGCACGGACAACGGGGCCCGCAAGGTCTCCGAGTCGTACCTCGACTCCCGTGGCAACCAGCCTCGTTACCTGGTCGACCAGACCGGCGCCTGGGAGGTCGGCAGGGACACGGACGGCGACAACGTCCTGTACCAGTACCTGGACCAGTCCATGAAGGACACCGGCGCCTGGAACCGGAACACCCCCAACACCACGGTCGGCGACTTCCGCTGGGAGAACTACAAGGCCTCGGTCGACGTCTCCTTCCCGGACCCGCAGGGCGGCGTCGCCACCCTGGGCGTGCGCCAGCAGAAGGGCATGGCCGCGACGGACGCCGCGTACAGCATCGGGATCGGCCCGGGCGGAAACTGGACCCTCTCCCGGTACGGCACGGCGATCCGCACCGGGACGGTCGCCGCGTCCGACGGCTACCGCCTCGCCGTCGAGGCCAGGGGCGCGACCGTCACCGCGTACGTGGACGGACAGGCCGTCGCCACCTACCTGGACCCGGCGCCCGTGACCGAGGGACGCGTCAAGCTCGGCACCGACTTCCACCGGACCGCGTTCGACGACCTGAAGGTCGAGAAGGTCGCCGGATACACCCCGTACGCCACCACACTGACCGACAACATGGACAGCTCGGTCGCCTACGACGGCACCTGGAGCCGGAACGCCGCCCTCGGCGACGCGATGAACTGGTACCGGTCCACGTCGACCAGCGCGACCGCCGGCGCGACGGTCACCGTCCCGTTCCGCGGCACGGGCATCGACGTCATCGGCGGCAACGACGGAAGCGCCGTCCTCGACGTCTCCCTGGACGGCCGGCCCGTCGCCCGGGACGCGAGGACCACCGCCACCGACAAACGCCAGGCGACGTACTCGCTCCGCGGTCTGCGCGACGGCAGGCACACGGTGACCTTCACCCTGAAGTCCGGGAAGATCGTCCTCGACGCGTTCACCGCGCTCTCGGGGGACGTGGACGGCCAGGTCGACACGACACCGGTCCGCACTGCCCTGGAGGCGGTGGGCTCCCCGGACCGGAGCGACTACACGGCCGACTCCAGGGCCCTGTTCGCCTCCGCACGCACGGCCGCCAGGGCCGCGGTGTCCGGACAGCGGGGCCTCGACACCCTCGGCGTCGAGCAGCTCGCGAGCAGGCTCGGCGACGCCTACGCCGGGCTGGTCCGCGAGGAAGCCTGACCAACGCGAGCGGCGGGCCCGCCATTTCTGGCAGACCCGCCGCTCGTCACCGTCGGGACGACAGGATTTGAACCTGCGACCCCTTGACCCCCAGTCAAGTGCGCTACCAAGCTGCGCCACGTCCCGGCCGCGATGCCACGGAGTTCCGTGTGATCGCGCAGGTAGACCTTACCTCACGCGCGCGGCCGGACCGACTGGTGGGCTGTCAGCACCGCCCGCGCCGCCTTGTGTGTCTCCGGACTCGTACGGCGCCCCGACGGCTGCATGGTGGTCCAGGAGGTCACCGACCAGGAGCCCTGGGAGGTGGCGGGCGACCTGCTGCGGATGGCCGTCGGCATCACGGTGACGGCCTTCGACGACCCCGTCCAGCGCGGCCGGGTGTTGTCGATCGCGCTGGACGGGACGCGGGCGGTGACTGGATCAGTGCGCGGTGACCAGTTCCCGCTCGCTTCCGGCTGGCACCTGCCGGGAACTGCGCAGGGCGGCTATGCCGATGAAGACCATGGACGAGAGGCCGGCGAGGGCGAAGGCGGTGAAGCCCCGGTCGCCGTTGCCCGAGGCGAGCAACTGGCCGCCGAGCCAGGGCCCGAAGACGGCACCGAAGCGGCCCATGCCCGAGGTCCAGCCGACGGCCGTGGCGCGGTGGTCCGGGTGGGAGCGGATCGAGACCGTGGCATAGATCATCGTCTGGGCGCTGTTGAGGAAGACGCCGGTGAGGAAGACGACGATCATCGTGACGGTCGTCGACATGTGGACGCTGAGCAGGAAGACGCCCGCGGCGGTCAGCGCGAACCAGAGCGCGGAGATGCGCGGGGCGCCGAAGGCGTCGGCGGCCCGGCCCGCGACCAGCATGCCCAGGATGCCGCCGAGGTTGAAGGCGACCACGAAGGACAGGGCAGAGCCCAGTGCGTAGCCCTCGGCCCGCATCAGGGTGGGCAGCCAGGTGGCGACGCCGTAGACGAGGAGCAGACCGCCGAAGGAGGCTACCCAGTAGAGCAGGGTCTGGATCCACTCGTCGCCGCGGAAGAGCTTCGCGAGATTGGTCCAGCGGTCACCGGCGCCGCCGGTCCTGGCGGCGGGCACCTCGACGTCGTACCGCTCGGCCAGCGCCCTGGCCTCCTCGCCACGGCCCTTGGCGACCAGGAAGCCCAGCGACTCGGGCAGGAACTTCGCCAGCACCGGGGCGAACAGCAGCGGGACCACGCAGACCCAGAACGCGGCACGCCAGCCGACCGGGTCGACGAGCCATTTGGCGACGTAGGCGGAGAGGATGCCGCCCGCGTGGTGGGCGGTCATCAGCAGGCCGATGACGAGGGCACCGCGGCCGCGTGGGGCGTAGTCGCAGACCATGCTGATCGCGGTCGGCAGCAGACCGCCGAGGCCGACACCGGCCAGGGTCCGGCCGAGACCGAAGACCGCGACGCTGTCGGCCAGCGCGCACACGCCCGAGGCCAGTGAGAACAGGATCACGCAGGAGACCATCAGCTTCTTGCGCCCGATGCGATCGGCGATCGTGCCGGCGGCGAGGGCGCCGACCAGCATGCCGAACGTGGCGTAGCTGCCGAGGTCGCCGGCCTGGTCCGCGGTGAGGCCGAAGGTCCTGGTCTCCAGCAAATGGGGCAGCACGGAGCCGTAGACGAACATGTCGAGACCGTCGAAGAGCACGGCCAGCCAGCACAGACCGACGACCAGCAGGGCCAGTCCGCTGCCCCGGGCGGACAGGAGCGGGGAGGGGGAGGAAGACATCGTTGGTTACCTCTCGTACGTGGTGCGCCAGACGCTAAGGAGCCACGCGGCGGAGTGTCAACGCTTTTGTCAACAATCTCATCGACAGTCTCCCGCCGGGTGGCTCCTGCGTGCTGCTCGCGTCTCAGCCGACCGGAGGCGTACCGTGCGTATGGAAGGACTCGATGGTCTTCAGCCCCCAGGCCTGCCCCTTCTTCCGCTCCTCCTCGGTCCAGGTGACGAGCGGCCAGTCGGGCGCGAGCACCAGCCGCGTGAGCGGGTTGCACAGCTCGATGCGGTTGCCGCCGGGCTCGTAGACGTAGAGGAAGAACGTCTGCTGGATGGCGTGCTTGTGCGGGCCCGTCTCGATGAACACCCCGCTGTCGACGGCGAGATCGGCCGCGCGCAGGACGTCCTCGCGGGTGTCGGTCGCGAAGGCGATGTGGTGCAGCCGCCCCTCGCTGCCGGTCCAGTCCGAGGTGTAGACGACGTCGTACGACTTGTTCGTGTACGTCAGCCAGCGCGCCGCGATCTTCCCGCTGTCCAGCCGGATCTGCTCGGTGGGCCGGGCGCCGAGGATGTTCTGCTGGAACTCGGAGTTGGCGAGCACGTCGGCGGCGAGGAAGTTGATGTGGTCCAACCGCCGTACCCCCACTCCCCTGTTGGGCTTGGCCTGCGGCTGGTTCTTCAGCGCGGGCTTCAGTTCGTCGGGGGCCCGGTAGTACGCGCTCTCCCAGTAGAGGGCGTGTTCGTGGCCGTCCGGGTCGGTGGTGACGTAGAGCTTGCCGAGACCGGGTTCGTCCTCGACCCACGTGCCGGTGCCGCCCGCGTCCTCGACTGCCTTGATACGGCGGTGCAGTGCCTCCTCGCTGGAGGTGCGCAGGGCGAGCCGGCCGAGGCCGGGCTGCTCGCGGGCGGTGAGGACCAGGCTGTGGTGCTCGTAGTCGTCGTAGGTCCGCAGATAGACCGTGTCGCCGTCCTGGCCGTTGGCCGTCAGGCCGAGGAAGTCGGTGAAGAAGGCGACGCTGGCGTCCAGTTCCGGCGTGAAGAGCTGGGTGTGGCCGATGTGGGCGATGTCGCCGAGCGGCGGAGTCATCAGTGAGCTCCCAGGGGTCGGTCGGCGGCCCGGGGGAAGACGGTGCCGTCGAAGATCTTGCGGGCCGTGCGGACCACGGCGGTACGGCGGGCGCAGGGCCGGCCGTCGGGGGTGGCGGCCAGGCTGCTCTCGATGTCCAGGAACCCGGTGGGGTGTTCTATGCGCACCCGGTCGCTCCCGGGATCGATCTCCGCGAGCCCGGCGCCCACGCTGCCGTCGATCCGCAGGCCGGCGGCCACACTGGCCGCGCCCAGGACGCCGATGGAGGTGTGGCAGCGCACGGGGATGAAGGTCCGGGTGGTGACCGCACCGCCGTCGCGGGGCGGGGCGAGCAGGGTGAGCTTGGGGACCGTGGCGTCGGACACGTCACCGAGGCCCATCAGGCGGCCCGCCGCCAGGCGGACGGTGCGCAGGCGGTCGGCCAGGGCCACGTCCTCCTCCAGGTCCCGGGGCAGCTCGTAGCCGCTGGCCTTGAGGGAGGTCGCCGCGATCAGGACGGTCGGCATGCCGTTGTTCACGCAGGTCACCTCGATGCCGTCGATGACGTCGACGGCGTTGCCGGTGGGGAGCAACTCCCCGGCGCCCGGCGGGAACTCGATCACCACGGCAGCGGCCGTTCCCGGCACACCCGAGATCTCGGCGTTCCCGGTGTAGTCGACGCGGCGGCCCGGGGTCGGAAAGGTCGCGGTCGCATAGTCGCCGGTGTTGACCATGCGGATCCGGACGGAGGTCTCCTGCTCCCCAGCCGGGACGAGTCCGCGCTCGACGGCGAACGGGCCGACGCCGGCGAGGATGTTCCCGCAGTTCTGACGATCACTCACTTCTGGCCTGTCAACGGCTACTTGGAGGAAGTGATAGTCGACGTCGGCCTGCGGATCGGTGGACGGGGAGATCAGCGCGACCTTGCTGGTGAGCGGGTGTGCGCCGCCCAGGCCGTCGATCTGCCGGTCGTCCGGGCTGCCCATGATCCGCAGCAACAGGTCGTAGCGCAGGGCGGGTTCGGCGGGCAGGTCGTCGGCGAGGAAGTAGGCGCCCTTGGAGGTGCCGCCCCGCATCAGCATGCAGGGCACCTGCTCGGTCACGACCGCTCCCCCTCGTACTCCTCGTACGTCCGGTACTCGACTCCCAGCCTCTTCAGCGTCTCCCGCAACCCGTAACGGTCCAGGCCGAGTTGCCCCTCGACGAAGGCGGCGCGGGTGGCGGCCTCCTTGGCCTCGCGGGCCTCGGACCTCTCCACCGTCTCGGCCACGCGTCCGCGCGGGACGACCACGACACCGTCGTCGTCGGCGAGGATCACGTCACCCGGGGCGATCACCTGGCCGTCGATGGCGATCGGCACGTTGACCGAGCCGCCGGTGGCCTTGACGGTGCCCTGCGAGGAGACCGCGCGGGACCATGCGGCGAAGCCCATGTCCCGCAGTTCCTGGGTGTCACGGATGCCGGTGTTGGTGACGACCCCGCGCACTCCGCGCTGCTGCAGAGCGGTCGCGAACAGTTCGCCGAACAGTCCGTCCGTACAGGGCGAGGTGGTGGTGACGACAAGGAGGTCGCCCTCGCCGCACTGCTCGACGGCCGCGTGGATCATGAGGTTGTCGCCGGGCCAGCCGATCACGGTGACCGCGGTGCCCGCGACCCGTACGCCCTGTTGGACGGGTCGGATCGCCGGACCCAGCAGGCCCGTTCGGCCCATGGCCTCGCTGACGGTGGCGACGCCGTACCGCGCGAGCGCGTCGACGTCCTTCAGGTCCGCCTTCGGGGGGTTGGTGACGATCACGCCGCTCATGCCAGCTCCTTCGCGATCTGCGGGTAGGGACGCATGAACGCCTCGGCCATGGTCCTGTGGGCCAGGCCCAGGTTCGGGCCCGCGTTGCGCTTGAGCTGGACACCCCGGCGCACGGCCAGGTCGGTGTAGTAGTCCCACAGGTGCTGCTGGGCGCCGAGGCACTCCATCGCCTTGCGCTTGGTCTCCCAGACCTCGGTGATGTCGAGGAGAACCTCGGGCCTGAAGCCGCTCATCTCGGGCTGGTGGGGCTCGAAGTAGAAGACCGGCGGGGCGCCGATGATCTCGCCCTCGCCCGGGTAGCCGATGGCCTGCGCGAGGATCCGGGCCTCCAGGGCCATGCGGTTGGCGGCCGGGTGGTCGCCGTTGTACGGGTCCTCCACCGGGTGGGTGAGCACGATGTCGGGCTGGGTGGCCCGGTAGACCTCGACGAGCCTGTCGGTCAACTCGGCGGTGGCCACCAGCGGGTAGTCGCCGGCGTCGAAAAAACGGACCTCGGCGCCGAGGGTCGCGGCGGCGCGCTCGGCCTCGTCCCGGCGTATCGCCTTGATCTCGTCGAGCTTCTTGCCCTCGCGCCAGGCCTTCGCGGACTCCCCGCGTTCACCGAAGGTCAGACAGGCGATGGTGACCTTCTCATCCCGGGAGGCTGCCAGGGCGATGGCTCCGCCGGCGCGCCACACGAAGTCCCCGGCGTGCGCGGTGATCACAAGTGTCGAACGTGGAGTGGCGGGCGCGCCTGACTGCGTCATTGCGTGAATCTCCTTGGAATGGACAGGTTCGCGCCCGCCTCGCGTCGCTCAGTCGCGCAGCGCCTCGATCACGCTGGTGAGGTGGGCGCGGACGGCCTTCTCGGCCGCCTGCGGGTCCCTGGCCCTGATCGTCTCGATCATCGCCAGATGCTCGTTCAGGGAGTGCTGCGGGCGCCCCGGCCGAAGCGCCAACTGGAAGCGGTGACGCACCAGTTGGGCGTTCAGCCGCTCCAGCAGATCCACGGCGGTCCGCTGGCCCGAGAACTCCCGCACCCTGGTGTGCAGCTCCTGGTTGAGTTCGGAGTAGGTCACCGGCTCGCCGTCGGCCACGGCCTTGGTCATCGCCGTACCCAGCTCGGTGAGCTCGGCGAGTTGCTCGTCGGTGGCCAGGGTCGCCGCCTTGGCCGCGCACAGCCCTTCGAGGACCATGCGGCACTCGGTGATGGCGACCGCCTCCTCGACGGTCACCACCCGCACCCGGGAACCCTTGTTGCGGATCCGCTCGACGAGGCCCTGGGCCTCCAGATCGATGAGTGCGGCCCGGATGCTGGCCCGTGTCACACCGAACTGCTCGGCGAGCTCGTTCTCCACCAGCCGCTGCGCCGGTGCCATCTCGCCGTGCAGGATCGCCTGCCGCAGCTGCGCGAGCGCATGCTGCTTGGCCTGCTCCCCGGTGCTCGGACGGGCTTCTTTCGGCATCGTTGCCCTCCCTGAGTGAGTGCCTGTCGAACCTAAATCTAGCCAGACAAGATTGTCAACAATTTTGTCCGCCGTATCGCCTGCTTCTGCTGTTGTTGTCCAGCCCACTCCCCGTGAACTTGCGTAAGTCAATCAACTGCGATTCACTTGAGTAAGTCAAGCAATCTTGCTTGTCCCGCTTATCCCCCCTGTTCTCGACCGGAGGACCAGCCATGTCCGACGCCCTTGCCGAACCCGCCGCAACGGGGTCGCCGGCCCCGCCGAAGCCGAACGCCGTGGTGGCGGTGCTGGCCCTGGCCGGAATCGTCGTCTCGCTGATGCAGACCCTGGTCATCCCGATCGTTCCCGAGCTGCCCAAGCTCCTGCACGCGGAGGCCTCCGACACCGCCTGGGCGGTCACCGCCACTCTCCTCGCCGCGTCGGTGGCCACGCCGGTCGTCGGGCGGCTCGGCGACATGTTCGGCAAGCGGCGGATGCTGCTGCTCAGCATCGTGCTGCTGGTGTCCGGTTCGGTGGTCTGCGGCCTCGCCGACTCCCTCGTCCCGATGATCATCGGTCGGGCCCTGCAGGGGCTGGCCGCCGCGGTCGTGCCGCTCGGCATCAGCGTCATGCGGGACGCGCTGCCGGCCGACCGGCTCGCCGGGTCCACCGCGCTGATGAGCGCCTCGCTCGGTGTCGGTGGCGCCCTGGGGCTGCCCGCCGCCGCGTTCATCGCCGACAACTGGAACTGGCACATCCTGTTCTGGGTCTCGGCCACGCTCGGGGTCGTCGCCTTCGTCCTCGTCCTGCTCATCGCGCCGGAGTCCAAGGTGCGCGCCGGGGGCCGGTTCGACCTGGTCGGTTCACTGGGTCTGTCGGCCGGTCTGGTCTCGCTGCTGCTGACCGTCTCCAAGGGCGGTGACTGGGGCTGGACCAGCGGCACCACGCTCGGTCTCGGCGCCGCCGCGGTCGTGATCCTGCTGGCCTGGGGCTGGTGGGAGCTGCGCAGCCCGCAGCCGCTGGTCGACCTGCGGACCACCGCCAAGCCGCAGGTGCTGTTCACCAACCTCGCCTCGATCGCCCTCGGCTTCTCGATGTTCGCGATGTCCCTGGTGCTTCCGCAGCTGCTCCAACTGCCCGAGCAGACCGGCTACGGCCTCGGCAGGTCCATGCTGACCGTCGGTCTGGTGCTGGCCCCGCAGGGTCTGGTGATGATGGCGATGTCCGCGGTCTCCGCGGCCCTCACCAAGGCCAAGGGTCCCAAGATCACGCTGTTGACCGGCACGCTGATCGTGGCCGCGGGGTACGGGCTCAACATCGTCCTGATGTCCGAGGTCTGGCACCTCGTCCTGGTCTCCTGCGTCATCGGCGCCGGCATCGGCTTCACCTACGGCGCGCTGCCCGCCCTGATCATGGGCGCCGTGGACCCCACCCAGACAGGTGCCGCCAACAGCCTCAACACCCTGATGCGGTCCCTCGGCACCTCCTTCGCCAGCGCCGTCGCCGGTGTGATCCTGGCCCAGATGACCACCGACTTCGGCGGCTCCGCGCTGCCCTCGGAGAACGGCTTCAAGGTCGTCATGGCGATCGGTGCGGGGGCGGCGCTGCTGGCCTTCGCCGTCGCGACGTTCATCCCGCGCCAGCGCCGGACGTCACCGCAGGCCCCGGCGGACGGTCCGGTGGAGCCGGCGGGGGCCGGCGCCAGGGCGTAGGGCCGGGTCTGTGGCAGATGGATCGGCCGCCGCTCCCGCACGGAGCGGCGGCCGACCGGCGTCACGGGGCCTGCGGACCGGCCTCGGCGCCGCCGTCCCGGTGGCAGTCACATGAGCCCTGGTCGGCGGACAGCACGAAGAGGGACTCGAAGGCGTCGTCGTTCACCGGTCCCCGTCACCGCCACTGCGGCGCGCCACCCGGGCGATCCCGTTTTCGTCGGTCACCTGGACGACGCTGCCGCCCCGTCGCGGCATTCTGCACAGGACGGCCGTCATTGTCTTGCGTCGACTACGCTCACGCAGCTGAAACGCCGCCTGGCTCCTGGCCGTAGCTTCGGGAGTGTCGGGCCTAGCGGGGCACCGTGGCGGGTCGGCCCACCAGGTGCCGCTGGAGGAATTCCAGTTGGTGCCCCAGTAGCCGGGCGAAGGTGTCGTTGGTCGGTGCGGCATGTGTCATTCCGCTCAGCGGCAGCACCTCGTGCGGTTTCCCGGCGGCCAGCAGAGCGCTTGAGAGCTGGAGCGTACTGGCCACGAAGACGTTGTCGTCTGCCAGTCCGTGCATCAGCAGCAGCGGACGGCTGAGCTTCGGAGCGTCGGCAAGCAGCGAGGACATCTCATAGTGCTCCGGGTACTGGTCGGGCAGACCGAGGAAGCGCTCCTTCCAGCAGGCGTCGTAGAGCCGCTGGTCGGTGAGCGGGGCGCCGGCCACCGCGGCGTGGAAGACGTCGGGCCGACGCAGCACCGCGGCGGTGGCCAGCATCCCGCTGAACGACCAGCCGCGGATGCCGACGCGGCCGAGGTCCAGCTCCGGGTGGCGCTCGGCCGTCGCGTGCAGCGCGGCGACCTGGTCGTTCAGGGTCGGGCCGATCAGGTCACCGAAGATCTCCTTCTCCCAGCGCGGCCCGCGTCCGGGCGTGCCGGCGCCGTCCGTCACCAGCACCGCGAAGCCCTGTTCGGCGAACCACTGAGAGACGAGAGTGTGAGAGGTCTGTTCGGCCATCACCTTCTGCATCGCGGGGCCGCCGTAGGGGTCGACCAGCACCGGCAGCGGGGCATCACCGGCCCGGTGCCAGGACGGCAGGAAGAGGTGTGTGCGCAGTTCACGCGGCCCGACGGCGGCGGACTCGACACGCAGTCGCAGCAGAGGTCGTTGGGCGTGCGAGCTGATCTCGACGGGCGCGGGGCCGTCCGGCTCCGGTCGGCCGTCCCCGGTCAGGCGGTGCACGGTGGTGTGCGAGCCTGGCAGATCCAGCGTGCGCGTGGTGTGTACAAACGTGCCGCCGCGGAATGCGCCGGAGTGCACGCCCGGCTGCTCGGTCAACCGGCGTATCCCCTGGCCCGGACGGTAACTCCACACATGGCGCTCGGTGGGTTCCACGGCCGCCGTGAAAAGCACCGTCTCGCCGTCCACCGCGAGCACCTCGTGCAATTGCAGGCCGTCAGGCGTGACCGGCCTACCGTCGATGCTCAGGTGCCGGGTCTCGTCCCGGTCGAGGTAGTCGACGAGCAGGCCGGTGTCTGTCCGCGTGGGCACTCCGGGCACCAGCAGTTCCACCCAGCGCTCATCGCGCCGCTCGACCAGGAGGCTGGTTGTACCGTCTGCCGGGTCGACGGCCAGCACTCGGAGCGTGCGTTGGTCGCGGCTGAGTACGGCGGCGAACGGACCGTGCCCGTCCCAGCCGGCCACGGGGAGGTACTCGAAGCCGGCCCGGTCCCAGCGGACCTCGGTGCGGTTGCCCGCCAGGTCGGCGATCCAGAGCGTGACCTCGGCGTTGGCGGTGCCGACCTGCGGGTAACGCATCGTGCGTGGCGGCTTGGCGGGGTCGGCCGGATCGGCGATGTACCACAGCCTGACCTCCCGGTTGTCCACCCGGGTGGTCAGCAGCCGCTCCCCGTCCGGTGCCCACCAGTACGCCCGATAGCGGCCCATCGACTCGGACGCCACATGCTCCGGCAGGCCGAAGAAGACGTCCGGACCGTCCGCCGGCTCGGGCGCGGCCACCGCTCGGTCACCACGGCCGTCGACGCCGATCACCCGGAGCGCGCCGCCGGAGACGTATGCGATGTTCCGGCCGTCCGGGGACGGGCGCGGATCCACCACCGGCTGCCGGGCGGGCAGTTGCCGGACGGCGCCGGAGCCGGTATCCACCACCCACAGGTGCCCAGAGAGGGCGAACGCGGCCACCTGGGCGGCCGTGTCAGTGGCGTAGTCGGTGATCCCGGCGGCCTGGTGCCGGGCGCGTTCGCGCCGGATGCGCTCCTCCTCCGGCACCTCGTCGGTCGCGTCGCCGAGCAGCCCGGCGGGGTCAGCCAGCAGTCGCTCCGCGCCGGTTGCCGGGTCGAGCGTCCACAGGCACCCGACCGGATCGTCCCCGGCCCGGCTCCGCAGGAACAGGACACAGGCACCGTCCGCTGCCACGGTGAAACGGGCGGGTGCGCCGAGGGTGAAGCGGCGGGTGCGGGCGAGCTGTCGCAGAAGTGGGGAAGTCACCATGCCTGGCACTGTGTCATTCGTTTTCAGTCCATGCCTGCGTTCCGGGCGCCGGGCAGACGCCAACCGCACCTGCCTGGCGCCCGGTCACAGCCGCTCCGCCATACGCGTCAAGCGGGTGCGACCTGGCCGTTCCACTTCCCCAAGGATTCATGGTCAGGTAATTCCCCAGGCGGTGGTTGTGCCGGCGTTCGAGCGCCGGGGGGTCGCATGATCAGCTGGCTAGTACTCTGCGGCCATGCCTGATCCCGTCCGCTTCGCCATGCCCACTCGTTTTGACGGAGGCCGAGATCGTGTCGCGGTTGTCGTTCCGGGTGTCGGTTACTCGCCGGCCAGGCCGCTGCTGCACTTCGCCCGAAGCGTCCTGCTCCAGCACGGCTGGACGGTCCAGGAGCTGTGGTGGCAGATCCCCGAGGACTTCGCGCAGTTCACGGTGGTCGACCGGATCGCATGGGTGGAGCGGCAGGTCACCGAGGCCATCGAAGCCGAGGCGGGGGCTTGTCGGCTCGTCGTCGGTAAGTCCCTGGGCTCCCTCGCCTGCGGCATCACAGCCGACAGGAACATCCCTGCAGCCTGGCTCACTCCGGTCCTGACCATCGACCACGTTGCCGCGGCTCTCCGGCGAGCCATGGAGCCGACCCTCCTCATCGGCGGAAGCGCCGACAGGCTCTGGGATTCACGAATTGCTGCGTCGCTGCGACACGATGTCCTGGAAGTGCCCTCGGCGGACCATGGCCTGGAGCTGCTTGCGGACGATGCCGCAGGATCGGTTGAGGTCCTGCGGCAAGTCGTCTCCAGGCTGGACCGCTTCATCGGCTCGCTCGGCCGCTGAGGGCATCTGACAAGATCGGCTCGGGCGGGTTCCAGCCGCCGACGGAGGTACCCGGCATGCCGGTGGGGCCCTTTGGCCGCTTGTTGGGCCGGTAGCTGGGGCCGTTCCGCGCACCCCCTACTTGATCACCGCGTTCGCCACCACGACCACGGCCCCCAGCATCGCGTCCACCACTCCGATACCGATCGCGACCGCCCACGGGCGATGGGACCAGCGGGCCGTGACCAGGCCCAGGGTGAACAGGAGGGCGATGTTGAGGAGGAAGGCCGGGTACTCGACGCCGTTCGCGGGCCACCAGCCCCAGCCGGCCCCGGCCAGGAGGGCGACCGT
>NZ_JBHVYZ010000021.1:0-71761 GCF_042880295.1 Streptomyces sp. NPDC058307 | reverse complement strand
TCGACGCCGTTCGCGGGCCACCAGCCCCAGCCGGCCCCGGCCAGGAGGGCGACCGTCGGCAGGACCGCGGCGACCAGGGGCCACTCGTCGGCCAGGGTGCGCAGGGCGTCCCCGCGGCGGTGCGGGGCGCGCTCGGCGATGTAGTGGGCGTAACCGTGCGCGAGAGCGGAGGCGAGGGCGGTGACCAGGAGCCACGCGGCGTCGTAGCGGCGGCTGGCTTGGGAGGTGTGCCCGTACTGGGTGAGTGCGGCGACCATGGAGCAGGCGAGGACCGAGCCGTAGACGCCGCCGAAGAGGACGGCCTGACGGGTGTCGTGCTGGTGCGGCCGGGACGCGGCAGCCTCGGTGTCCACCATGTCCTCCACGATCACCCGGGCCGCCAGGTGCCGCCAGTTCGCGACGGAGTGTACGCCCACCTGCGCCGACACTCCACACACTGTCGGCGGACGGGCCGGGAACGATCTCGTTAGGGTCGCTCCGTGGACCACAGCTTCGTACTGCACATCCCCGACGCCGAGCTCGAGTCCGAGCCTCTCGCACGGGAGCAGATCGTCTCCGGGACGCCCGAGGTGACCGGGAAGGTGGTCTGGGAGTCGCAGGACGGACGTCAGATCCGGGGCGTCTGGCAGATCACTCCCGGGGTCGTCACCGACACGGAGGCGGACGAGCTGTTCGTCGTCGTCAGCGGCTCGGCGACCATCGAGGTCGAGGGCGGGCCGACGCTGCACGTGGGGCCCGGCGACATGGCCGTACTGCGCGAGGGCGACCGTACGACCTGGACCGTGCACGAGACGCTGCGCAAGGCGTACGCGATCAACCTCTGACGGGGGCGGGGCGCCCGTTACTTGCCGTCCGGCGGGGCCGCCGTCGTCCCGCGGATCTCCAGCGCCGGCGCGGCGAGATCCGTACGGCCCGCTCCCCCGCGGCCCTCGAACCGGTCGAGCAGACAGCGTGCGGCGCGGCGGCCGACCTCGTGGCTGGCGTTGTCGACGGTGGTGAGCCAGACGTGGCGCAGCCGGGCGATGCTCGTGTTGTCGTAGCCGACGACGGACAGGTCGCGCGGGACGCTCAGGCCCAGTTCCTCGGCGGCCGACACCGCGCCGATCGCGGCGATGTCGTTGACGGCGAAGACGGCCGTCGGCCGCTTGGGGCGGCTCAGCAACCGGACCGTCGTGCGGTAGCCGCCCTCCTCGGTCATGTCACTCGGCTCGACGACCGCCTCCTCCGCGAGACCGTGCTCCCGCATCGTCGCCTCGAAGCTCCTCCGGCGCAGTTCGCCGACCGCCCCGTACCCCGCGATGTGCGCGACACGGCGGTGGCCGAGGCCGATCAGGTGCTCGGTGACCAGGCGGGCGCCGCGCTGGTCGTCGTTGGCGACCACGTCCACCCCGGGCAACGTGGGCTCGCGCGCGCCGGCCACGACCACCGGGAGGCGTTCGGCCACCGCCCCGAGCGCGGCGGGTTCGGGCAGCGTGCCGACCACGATCAGGCCGTCGACGCCCAGGTCCAGGAAGGGGCCCGCCGGGTCCTGCCCGGTACGGCGGTTGAGACGGGCGTCGGCCAGGAGCATGCGCAGGCCGTTGTCGTGGAGCAGCGAGTTGAGGCCGTCGAGCAGGTCGACGAACCAGGGGTTGCGCAGGTCGTTCAGGAGGACGCCGACCGTGCGGGTGCGCTGTTCGCTGAGGCTGCGGGCGGCGGCGTTCGGGCGGTAGCCGAGCTCGCGCACGGCCCGCAGCACGGCCTCCCGTTTCTCCGGGCGTACCTGGTCGGAGCCCCGCAGCACGAGGGAGACCAGCGACTTCGAGACACCGGCCCGGTCGGCCACATCACGGATCGTCGGCGGTCTCATGGGTATGGACCGTTCCACGTCGTCCGGCGGCTTGTCAAAGGGTTGACAGCGAGCCAAGACGGCACCCAAGGTGACCCGGACAGTATATGGACCGGTCCAAAGAAGGGCTGTCAGTCATGGTGGACACGCTCGGCGTCGCCGTCGTCGGATTCGGCTGGATGGGGCGGGTGCACACCCAGGCGTACGCCCGTGTCCCGCACCACTACCCACAGCTCCCCCTGCGTCCGGAGCTCGTGACCGTCGCCGAGGAGGTGCCGGGGCGGGCCGAGGAGGCCGCCGCGCAGTTCGGGTTCGCCTCGACGACCCGTGACTGGCGCGAGGTCGCCGCCGACCCCCGGATCCAGGCGGTCAGTATCACCGCGCCCAACTTCCTGCACCGCGAGATCGGCGTGGCGATGGCCGAGGCGGGCAAGCACGTCTGGATCGAGAAGCCGGTGGGCCTCACCGCCGAGGACGCCCGCGCGGTGGCCGAGGCGGCCGCCAAAGCGGGTGTGCAGAGCACCGTCGGCTTCAACTACCGCAACGCGCCCGCCGTCGAGGCTGCCCGCGAACTGATCGCCGCAGGGGAGATCGGCACGGTCACCCATGTCCGCGTCCGGCTCTTCAGCGACTACGCGGCCCACCCGCAGGGCGCCCTGACCTGGCGCTTCGAACGCGAGCGCGGTGGCAGCGGAGTGCTCGGCGACCTCGCCTCGCACGGCGCCGACCTGGCCCGCTTCCTCCTGGGCGACGTCGCCTCCCTCACGGCCGACACCGCGATCTTCGTGCCGGAGCGCGCCCGGCCCACCGGCGCCACCGCCGGGCACACCCTCGCCACCGGGGAGCTCGGGCCGGTCGAGAACGAGGACTACGTCAACTGCCTCCTGCGGTTCGCCTCCGGTGCCCGGGGTGTCCTGGAGGCCTGCCGGGTCTCGGTCGGCGAGCAGAACAACTACGGCTTCGAGGTGCACGGCACGAAGGGCGCGGTGTTCTGGGACTTCCGCCGGATGGGCGAACTGGGCATCAGCCGCGGCACCCGCTACCAGGACCAGCCGGTCAGCACGGTGTATGTCGGCCCGGGCGACGGCGAGTTCGGCACCTTCCAGCCGGGCGCGGCCAACGCCATGGGCTACGACGACCTGAAGGTCGTGGAGGCGTACCGCTTCCTGCGTTCGGTCGCCGAGGGCACGTCGTACGGGGCCACGCTGACGGACGCCGTGCACAGCGCCGCCGTACTGGACGCGATGTCGCGGTCGGCGGAGAGCGGTTCGTGGGTGGACGTGTAGGAGGAGCCCCTTCAGTACTTCAGTACGGCATGTTGTACGGCGTCACCACCTGTATCGCCGAGGGCGTCGTCGGCCCGGCCGGCGGCAGCGCCCCGTGCGCCCGCATCACGATGTGACACGCCTCCCGCATGTCCTGCCGCAGGTCGTGGTGGAGGACCGCCGACAGGCGGTGTTCGCGCAGCAGCCGGTCGTTGTCGTGGTCGAGGTCGTGGGCCACGAACACCGCGCACTCCCTGCCCAGGTCCTCGAAGGCCCGCAGCGTGGCGATGTTGCCGCCGCCGATCGAGTAGACCGCCCGGATCTCCGGATCCCGCTCCAGCGCGGCCCTGACGAGGTCGTACTGGGTGGCGTCCAGGCCCTGGCCCTCGGCGATCTCCACCACCGCCCGCTGCGGGTGCCGGGCGCGCATGGCACTGCGGAAGCCCATCTCGCGCTCCTCCTCGTTGCGGAAGAAGCCGCTGCTGAGGCTGGCGAGGACGTTACCGGGGCGGTCGCCGAGCCACTGGCCCATGAGGTAGGCGGCGGTGGCTCCCGCCGCCCGGTTGTCGATGCCGACGTAGGCGAGGCGGGCCGTGGAGGGCAGGTCGGTGACGAGGGTGACGACGGGGATGCCGGCCTCCGCGAGCCGGCCGACGGCCGCCGTGACCTCGGGGACGTCCGGGGCCTTAAGGATCACTCCCTGGGAGCCGCGCCGGGCGATCCGGTCGAGGGTCTTGGTCAGTTCCGCCACCGGGCCGGTCTCACGGAAGTGGAAGCGGGAGCGCAGGACCGCGGGATGCAGCGCGGGCAGCTCGGCCTCCAGGGCGGCGCGTACGGCCGTCGAGAAGCGCTCAGGCGTCTGCATCACTATGTCGATCATGAAGGTCCGGCCGACCAGCCGAACCTGGGTGCGCTGCCGGTCCAGGTCGGTGATCGCCTGGCGGACCTCGCGGGCGGTGTTCTCCCGGACCCCTCCCCTGCCGTTCAGGACCCGGTCGACGGTGGCCTCGCTCAGCCCCGCCTGACGTGCGATTTCCCGAATCGGATAGGGGTGGCCCACGCGTCTGCTCCTTGAGGGGTTTTTGATGGCTGCCTGCTGGTTGTTCGACGGCTTTGTCATGACAAGAATGACAGCGCTGAGTCGCCCCTGTCACCGAGAGGACGCCGATGTCCTTCACCGCCGTACACCGCCGCGCCTGGCTGTCCGAGCAGGACTGCGACCTCGACTCGTTCCGCGCGCTCGTCGAGCGGACGGCCGACCCCGCCGACTACCCGCACGCCGCAGCCGTGGAGCGCAACGTCCTGCTGTACGACGCCGAGCGCGTCCGCGGCGCCGAGGACCGGCGGGAGGTGCAGGAGGAGCTGGTGCGGGCCCTGGCCGACGGCCCCGGGGTCGTGGTCTTCCAGGGGGCGTTCCCCGACCACACGGTCGTGGACCGGTTCACCGAGGTCTTCGACTCACTGATCCGCGAGCAGTACGCGGCGGGCACGACCGCGGGCGACCACTTCGCGAAGCCCGGTGCCAACGAGCGGGTGTGGAACGCGCTGGAGAAGGCCGCCCTCTACGACCCGGCGGCGTTCGCCGACTACTACGCCAACCCGGTCATCGCCCTGGTGTCCGAGGCCTGGCTGGGCCCCGGCTACCAGGTCACCTCGCAGGTCAACGTGGTCAACCCGGGCGGCCTCGCGCAGACCGTGCACCGCGACTACCACCTCGGCTTCCTCTCCGACGAGGTCGCCGCGTGCTATCCGGCCCACGTGCACCGGCTCTCCCCCGTGCTCACGCTCCAGGGCGCGGTCGCGCACTGCGACATGCCGGTGGAGTCGGGGCCGACGCTGTACCTGCCGTTCTCGCAGCTGTTCGAGCCCGGGTATCTGGCGTGGCGGCGGCCGGAGTTCCAGGCGTACTTCAAGGAGCACCACGTCCAGCTGCCGCTCGCGAAGGGCGACGCCGTCTTCTTCAACCCGGCGCTGTTCCACGCGGCCGGGACCAACCGCACCACCGGCGTGCGGCGCATGGCCAATCTCCTCCAGGTGTCCTCGGCCTTCGGACGTGCCATGGAGACCGTGGACCGGGAGGCGGTGTCGAACGCCGTCTACCCGGCCCTGCTGCGCCGCAAGGCGGACGGCGCCGACGCCGAGTGGCTCGACAACGTGATCGCCGCGAGCGCCGAGGGCTACCCCTTCCCCACCAACCTCGACAGCGACCCACCGGTCGACGGGCTCGCTCCGCCCTCCCAGGCGGACCTCGTACGACGGGCCCTCGCCGAGGGCTGGACCGCGCGGACGCTCCGGGACGAACTGCGGGCGGGCGCCGAGCGGCGCACGAGCTGACTCGGCGCCGCACGAACTTGCTCGGCGCCGCACGAACTGAAAGGTACTGGCACATTCATGGGACTTCTCGACGACAAGGTCGTCCTCGTCAACGGCGGCAGCCAGGGCGTCGGTGCCGCCATCGCCCGGGCCGCCGTCCGCGAGGGCGCGGTCGTGGCCGTCACCGGCCGGCGCCCGGAGCCCGGTGCGGCGCTGGTGGCGGAGCTGGAGGCGGCGGGCGGCAAGGCGCTGTTCGTCCGCGCCGACCTCGCCGACGCCGAGCAGGCCAAAGCGTCCGTCCCCCGGGTCGTGGAGGCGTACGGCCGGGTCGACTGCCTGGTGAACTCCGCCGGGCTCACCTCCCGGGGCACGCTCCTCGACACCACTCCCGAGCTGTTCGACCAGCACATCGCGATCAACCTGAAGGCACCGTTCTTCGCGATGCAGGCGGCGGTGGCGGACATGGTCGGCCGGGGGGCGCCCGGCACGGTCGTCAACATCATCACGTCCTCGGCGCACGGCGGGCAGCCGTTCCTCGCGCCCTACGTCGCCGCGAAGGCCGGCCTGATCGGCCTGACCCGCAACGCGGCGCACGCCCACCGCTGGGACCGGGTGCGGATCAACGGCCTGAACATCGGCTGGACGGCGACCGAGGGCGAGGACGCCACCCAGAAGACCTTCCACGGCGCCGGTGACGACTGGCGTGAGGAGGCCGCCGCCAAGCTCCCGATGGGCAAGCTCGGCCAGCCCGACGAGATCGCGGACTTCGTGGTCCTCCTGCTGTCCGACCGCTCGGGCGTGGTCACCGGATCGGTGATCGACTGGGACCAGAACGTCCTCGGCGGCCTCGACTGACCCCTTTCCCCACTCATTCCCCACGTCTTCCCGACTTGAGAAACACCGCTCGCAAGAAACGCCCTCAAGGAGCTGCACCCTCATGCGTATCGGAATCCTCGGCCTCGGCCGCATCGGCGCCTTCCACGCCGAGACCCTCTCCGGACTCGACGCGGTCGAGTCACTCGTGCTCACCGACCCCTTCGCGGAGGCCGCCAAGTCGGCCGCGGAGCGGTTCGGCGGCGAGGTCGTGGACTCGCCCGAGGCCCTGCTGGCCTCCGGCGTGGACGGCATCGTGATCGCGGCGGCGACGGACGCCCACCCCGGGCTGATCCTGGCCGGCGTCGAGGCCGGCATCCCCGTCTTCTGCGAGAAGCCCGTCGCCAAGCACATGAGCGAGGGCGTCGAGGTCCTCAACGCCGTCCAGGGCAGCGACGTGCCGATCCAGATCGGCTACAACCGCCGTTTCGACACCGGTTTCGTCAACGCGCGGGCCGCCGTGCAGAGCGGTGAGCTGGGCAAGCTGCACACCGTGCGCTCCACCACCCTGGACCCGGCCCCGCCGCCTGCCGCGTACATCGCCGCCTCCGGGGGCATCTTCCGGGACTGCTCGGTGCACGACTTCGACATCATCCGCTGGGTCACCGGCCGCGAGGTCGTCGAGGTGTACGCCGTCGGCGGCAACCGGGGCGCCGACTTCATCAAGGAGGCGGGCGACGCCGACACCACCGGCGCGGTCCTCACCCTCGACGACGGCACGATCGCGGTGGTCTCCAACTCCCGTCACAACGCCCGGGGTTACGACGTCCGCATGGAGATCCACGGCTTCACGGACTCCATCGCCGTCGGCCTGGAGGACAAGCTGCCGCTGCGTTCGGTCGAGCCCGGTGTGACCTTCCCGGCGGGCACCCCGCACGACTTCTTCATGGACCGCTTCACCGCGGCCTACCGCGCCGAACTCACCGCGTTCACCGAGGTCGTGGCCGGAACCCGGCCCTCGCCGTGCACCGTCGCGGACGCCCTGGAGGCGGGCTGGATCGCCGAGGCGTGCACGCTGTCCCTGCACGAGCACCGCCCGGTGACCATCGCCGAGGTCCGCTCCGCCTGAGGCCGCCGCCGTGTCCCGGGCGCCCCTGCCCGGGACGCCCGGGGGTGAACGCTGCGCCCGCGACGCCCGTTTACGGTCACGTGATCTCTCCGTACGACCATGAGAGCCTCCCACGTCCGACCGACCCAGGAGTCACGAGCATGCAGGAGTTACGCGAGACCGCAGGCCCCCGAACCGTGGCTGTCGTAGGGGCGGGACCGAGCGGCCTGGCCGTCGCCCGTGAACTGGAGCGCGCCGGGCACCGGGTGACCGTGCTGGAGCAGCAGGACACGGTGGCCGGGAAGTGCCAGAGCGTGCACGTCGACGGGCACGCCTTCGACCTCGGCGGCCACATCTGCACCAACAGGTACGAACGCATCGCGCGGTTGCTGACCGATCTGGACGTGGAGACTGAGCGCACCAGCCGCTACCGCGTCCTCGACGCCGGGGGACGTGCCCTGCGGCAGCCGATGGCGTTTCTGCGCGACGGTTCCCTCCAGCGCTACCAGGCCCTGCGCGCACGGCAGTTCCCCCGCATCGGCGAACCCGGGCTCGCCCACTCCGCGCGAGCGCTCGCCGCTCCCGTCGCCGATTGGATCGCCGAGCACGGCCTCCAGTCCATGGCCGAGTCCTTCGGCACCGGGTACACCGCCGCCGGGTACGGCCATCTCGACGACGATATACCCGCGCTGTACTTCGTGAAGTACGCGGAGATGACCGGGCTGTTGGACCCGGGCCGCGAACTCCTCGGCCATCCGGGCGACTTCACCCTCGTGGGCGGGTTCGCCACGCTGTGGCGACGGGTCGCGGAGGAGCTGAAGGACGTGCGGTGCGGGGTGCGCGTGACGTCGGTGGAGCGCCGCGGGGACGGAGTGCGGGTGCGCACCGACTCGGGGCCGGTCGAGGCGGACGACGTGGTGCTCGCGGTCGCGCCGGACCGCATCCTGCCGGTCCTGGACGCCACCGACGAGGAGCGCGACCTCGCCGCGCGGGTCCGCGGCAACGCCTACCACACCACCCTCGCCGCCGCGTCCGGGCTCCCGGCGGACGCCTTCTACTTCTTGGCCGCCCACACCGCGAGCCGCGAGACGGCCGGCCACTGTGTGTCGTACCACCACCGCTACCCGGGCAGCGAGGTGCGGACCTTCTACTCCTACGGCCGCCCCGGTGACGTCACCGCGCTGCTGCGGGAGGACGTCGAGGCGCTCGGCGGGCGCCTCACCGAGGTGCATCTGCAGCGGGAGTGGGCGTTCATGCCGCACTTCGGCAGCGCCGACCTCGCGGACGGCGCGCTGGAGCGGCTCGACGCGCTGCAAGGCCGCAACCGCACCTACTACGTCGGCGGGCTGCCCGCGTTCGAGCTCGTCGAGTGCGCGGTGGCCCACGCCCAGGACCTCGCCCGCCGCCACTTCCCGCCCGCCGGGAGCCCACGCTGACCCGACAGGAGGGACGAGTGGCCGGTCGGACGGACAGGACGGGGGCTAGGTCTGGTCCGCCGTGAAATCGGCGGCCGGCGCGGCGAGTTCGCGTCGGATGCCCGCTTCCTTGTCGCCCTCGCCGAGTTCCCCGAGGACGTCGGCGAGGCAGGCCAACGCGGACGGCAGTGCGCTCGCGGCGAGCGGCCTGCGGGCCTCGGACACCGCCTCCACGGCGCAGGCGCGGGCCTCGACCGGGTCTCCGGTGGCCAGGTGACAGCGGGAGAGGTCCACCAGGAGCCGTACCCGCAGCGGCAGGACGGTCTCGGGGGCGGTCCACGCGACGGCACCCCGCAGCGCCTCCCGGGCCTCGGGGCCCACGCCCAGCGCGTCACTGTGCCGCCCCGACGCCCGCAGCCCGCCCACCAGTTCGGCCAGCACCCGGGGCCGTACCAGCTCGACGTGCGCCAACTCCCGCAGCGACATGGCGGCGAGCAGCGCGGCACACTCCTCGTAGACGGCCACGGACTCCTCGCCGCGACCCACCGCGGCGAGCAGCATCCCGTAGGTGCGCAGCGCCCCGGGCAGGCTTCCGAGCGCGCGGTCCCTGCGGTCGGGCGCGGACAACGCGCGGTACGCCTCCACGCACGCGTGTGCCACCGGCACGGCCTCCTCGACCCGACCCATGGCCGCGAGCGCCTGCGCCCGCACGTCCCCCAGGAAAGCGGTCAGCGCCGGCGACTCCTGATCCGGCACGGCGGCAGTGGCCGCGTGCGCCTCCTCGTGGCGGCCGGACAGCAGCAACGCGTGGGCCCGCAGCGCCAGGGCGCGGCCGAGGCCGTCCGTGTCGGCCGTCGCGCGGTAGACCGCGACCGCCTCGTCCGCCCAGGCGAGCCGCCGGGCGGCCGACGGCGACCGCAGCCCCGCCCAGGAGGGCGTGACGCAGTGCGACAGGGCCGCCCCGAGCAGCGGTCCGCCCCTTCCCGGCGCCAGCCGGGCCGCCGCGCGCGGCAACGGCAGAAGTATCCGTACGAGTCCCATGCGCACCCCCTCGCCGCCCCGCCGAGGACAGCCGCGCCATGGTGGCACAGGGGGTCGCGTCGATGCCGCGATTCGCCGAGTGCGTAGCGAGCACGGGGGAACTTCGCCGAACTCCCCGCGCACAGCACGGAGTCAGCCGTACAGCGCGGGCCGTTCCACGAGTTCCACCGGCACCCGGCCGCCCTCGTTCAGCGACCGTACGCCCGCCTCGCACACCGCGGCCGCCGCGTAGCCGTCCCACACGCCGGGGCCGGTGACCTCGCCGCGGCGGGTGGCGTCGACCCAGGCCTGGACCTCGCGGTCGTAGGCGTCGGCGAAGCGTTCGACGAAGTCCTGGGCGATGGTGCCGCCCCAGCGTCCCGCCATGTTGGTGACCATGGCGTGGCCGTCGCCGACGCGGGCGGTGCCGCGTTCGCAGACCGCCTCGGCCTGGACCTGGTAGCCGAAGCCGCAGTTGACGAAGATCTCGACGTCTGAGAGGGCGCCGCCGTCGGTCTCGAACACGACGAACTGAGGGTCCTGGAGGTCGCCGGGGGCGTTCGCCGTCGGGGTCGGGCGCAGCACGGTGACCGCCGTGATCTCGTGTCCGAGCAGCCAGCGGGTCACGTCGGCCTCGTGGGCCACGGAGTCGCTGATCAGCATGGAGCTGGTGAAGAAGGGCGGGCTCGCGGCGTTGCGGTGCCGGTGGTGCACCATGAGCGGCCGCCCCAACTGGCCGGTTTCCAGCAGGGACTTGAGCTTCATGTACTCGGCGTCGTAGCGCCGCATGAAGCCCACCTGGGCCCGTCGCCGGCCCAGTCGCTGCTCGGCCTCCAGGACGCGCAGCGCGGCGGCCGCGTCGGGGGTGAGCGGCTTCTCGCACAGCACCGGCAGGTCGTGCTCGAACGCCTGGAGGAGTGCCGCCTCGTGGGCGGGGCCCGGTGAGGCGATCAGGACGGCGTCCACGTCGGCCGACGCCATCGCGGAGGCCGGGTCGGTGTAGGCGGTGCAGCCCTCGACGCGGGCCGCGATCTGCTTGGCGCGTTCCGCGTCGAGGTCCACGACGGCGCTCACCCGGGCGCCGCTGACGACCTCGTGGAGACGGCGGACGTGGTCGGCGCCCATCTTGCCGGTGCCGATGACGGCGATACCCAGGGTGGCTCGCTCGGTCATGGTCATCCCTTCAGGCGCCGCAGGACCTCAGGAACTTGCGGGTGCGCACCGCGATCGGCAGCGGCCTGTCCGGCTCGCACGGGTACATGTCCTGCTCGACGATGGCGAACAGTTCCACGCCGAGCTTCTGCGCGGCCACCAGGACCGGCTCCAACTCGGGTACGCCGGACGGTGGTTCGCACATCACTCCGCGCTGGACGGCCGGGCCGAACGGCACCTCGTTCTTCACGACGTCCGCGAGGATCTCCGGGTCGACCTGCTTGAGGTGCAGATAGCCGATGCGCTCGCCGTACGTCTCGATGAGCTTGACGCTGTCGCCGCCGCAGTAGGCGTAATGGCCCGTGTCCAGGCAGAGGTTGACGAGCTCGGAGTCCGTCGAGTCCAGGAAGTGCTCGACGTGGTCCTCGGTGTCGAGGTGGGTGTCGGCGTGCGGGTGGACGACGAGGTCGAGCCCGTACGCCTCCTTCACCTCGTGGCCCAGCCGTTCCATGCCCTTGGTGAGGTGGGCCCACTGCTCGTGGGTCAGCTCGGGCGGCTCCAGGAGCTCGGCGGTCCTGTCGTCCCGCCAGAAGGACGGGATGACGACGAGGTGCCGGGCGCCCATGGCCTGGGTGAGCGCGGCGACCTGGCTGACGTGCTCCCAGGTCGACTCCCACACCGAGGGACCGCGGTGCAGCCCGGTGAAGACCGTGCCCGCCGAGACCTTGAGGTCGCGCCGGGCGATCTCGTCGGTGAGGCGGGCCGGGTCGGTGGGGAGATAGCCGTACGGCCCCAGCTCGATCCAGGAGTAGCCCGCCTCGGCGACCTCGTCCAGGAAGCGTTCCCACGGCACCTGGACCGGGTCGTCGGGGAACCAGACGCCCCAGGAGTCCGGGGCCGAACCGACGCGGATACGGTCGAGTGAGGCCGCCATCTCAGGCCTTCCCCTCGCCGGCGGTGGCCGCGGTGAGGTCGTCCTCCTCGGGGAGGGCCTCGGTGTCGACGCCTCGGACCTGGGACAACTCGTGCTTGAGCGCGGCGAGTTCGGCGCCGCCGGCCATGTGGTTGGTCAGCTCCTCCAGGGTGATCCGCTCGCGGGGGGCGGACAGTTCCATGGTGCCCAGGCGCAGCACGCTGAAGTGGTCGCCGACCATGTAGGCGTGGTGCGGGTTGTGGGTGATGAAGATGACCCCCAGACCGCGGTCGCGGGCGGCGGCCACGTACTTGAGGACGACGCCGGACTGCTTGACACCCAGGGCGGCGGTGGGCTCGTCCAGGATCAGGACGCGGGCCCCGAAGTAGACGGCGCGGGCGATGGCCACGCACTGGCGCTGGCCGCCGGAGAGGGTACCGATGGGCTGTTCGAGATCGTCCAGGACGATGCCCATCTCGCGCAGCTCGTGGTCGGCGGTCTGCTTCATCTTCTCGATGTCGAGACGCCGGATCGGCCAGGGGCCCTTGGTCATCTCGGAGCCGAGGAAGAAGTTGCGCCACACCGGCATCAGCGGGACCACGGCCAGGTCCTGGTAGACGGTGGCGATGCCCTTGTCGAGGGCCTCGCGCGGGGTGGTGAAGCGCACCGGGGTGTTGTCGACGAGGAAGTCGCCCTCGGTGTGCTGGTGCAGCCCGGAGATGATTTTGATCAGGGTGGACTTTCCGGCCCCGTTGTCGCCGAGCACGCAGGTGACCTGGCCGGGATGGACCGTCAGGTTCACGCCGTGCAGGGCGCGGATGTTGCCGTAGGACTTGCCCGCGCCGCGCAGCTCGACGATCGCCCCGCCGTCGCCGCCGGAGGCGGCATCGGGGGTGTCGGTCAGGATGGCGCCGTGGGTGCCGGTCTCTTCAGTGGTCATAGCGCGGTTACCTCCGGGTCGCGGTGCGGCTGACCCACAGATTGATCATGACGGCGCCCAGCAGCATCACGCCGAGGAAGGCCTTGAACCAGTCCGGGTTCCAGTTGGCGTAGACGATGCCCTGCTGGACCATGCCGAACATGAACGCCCCGAACACCGGGCCGATCGCGCTGCCCGCGCCGCCGGTCAGCAGGCAGCCGCCGATCACCGCGGCCGAGATGTAGATGAGCTCCTGGCCGACGCCCTCGCCGGACTGCACGGTGTTGAAGGAGAACAGGTTGTGCATGCCGACGAACCAGGCGGCGAAGCCGACCAGCATGAACAGGCTGATCTTGGTGAAGGTCACGGGGACGCCCACGGCCCGGGCGGAGTCCTTGTTGCCGCCCACCGCGAAGATCCAGTTGCCGTACCTGGTGCGCAGCAGCACCCAGGTGGCCAGCGCGGCGAAGACCAGCCAGTACACGATGGTGATCTTGATCTGGACGCCGCCGACGCCGAAGGACGACGCGAAGACCTTCTTGGCCTGGTCGAAGCCGTCCATGTCGGAGATGTCGTCGGTGGCCACGTTGCCGGTGACCAGCTTGGTCACCGCCAGGTTCACGCCCTGCAGGATCAGGAAGGTGCCCAGGGTGATCAGGAAGCTGGGCAGCCCGGTCCTGACGACCAGCCAGCCGTTGAGGAACCCGATCCCCAGCGCCACCAGCAGCGCCACGACGATGCCCACCCACACGTTCAGGGTGAGCTGGAAGGCGAACATCGACGCGGTCAGCGCCGAGGTGATCACCGCGACACCGGAGGAGAGGTCGAACTCCCCGCCGATCATCAGCAGCGCCACCGGCAACGCCATGATCCCGATCGTCGACGACTGGTAGAGGATGTTCGCCATCGAGCTGCCGTCGCGCACCGGCGGGGCAGCGATCAGGAAGAACACCCACACCGCCACCGCGCCCAGGAACACGCCCACCTCGGGGCGTGCCAGGAGCCGCAGGGCGAGCGGTCGTTCCGTGGTCCGGCCGTCCTTGACCTTGCTGGGGCCGGAGGCCGGCGGTGTGGTCACCGCCGGCTCGGCGTGCTGGGTCATACCCATCACCTGGTGCCCTTCGCGGCGAACTTGGCCACGGCCTCGACGTTCGACTTGTCCACGAAGGCCGGGCCGGTCAGCACCGGCTGCTCGCCGCCGCCCATGTAGTTGCCGTTGCTCTTGTAGAGCCACAGCGAGTCGATCGCCAGGTAGCCCTGGAGGTAGGGCTGCTGGTCGACGGCGAAGGCGATGGTGCCCTTGCTGATGGCGGTCGTCAGGTCCTTGTTGAGGTCGAAGGTGGCGACCTTGGCCTTGCTGCCGGCGTCGGATCCCGCCTGCGACGCGGTCAGCGCGATGGGCGCGCCGAGGGCGACGACGTAGTCGATGGACTTGTCCTGGGTGAGCTTGGCGGTGATCGTCGACTTCACGGACGGCATGTCGGCGCCGTTGACGTTCAGCGTCTGGAACTTGCCGGAGAAGGTCTTCTTCACACCGTCGCAGCGCTGGGTGAGGCCGATGTTGCCCTGCTCCTGGATGACACAGACGGCGCTCTTGGCGCCCTCCTGGTTCAGCCGCTTGCCGAGCGCCTCACCGGCCACCGTCTCGTCCTGGCCGAAGAACTCCATGAGGCCGAGCTTCTGCCACTCGCTCACGCCGGAGTTCAGGCCCACGACGGGTATGTTCTGCGCCTTCGCCTTGGCGACGACGTCCTTGAGGGCGTCGGGCTTGGCGAGGGTGATGGCGATGCCGTCGACCTTCTGGTCGATGGCGTTCTGGACGAGGTTGGCCTGGCCGCCCGCGCTCGGGTCGGCGGAGTAGACCAGCTTGACGTTGTCCTTGGCGGCGGCGGCCTGGGCGCCCTTGCGGACGATGTCCCAGAAGGTGTCGCCGGGCGACTGGTGGGTCACCAGCGCGATGGTCATCCGGGGGGTGGTGGCCTTGCCCGCGGAGGCGCCGTCCGCGCTCTCCTCGGACTTCTTGCCGCCCGAGCTGCTGGAGCAGCCGGCGAGCGTCAGGGCCGCGGCCGCAGCCAGGGCCACGGCGGGAGCGAATCTCCGCGAACGGGAGAGAGAAGAGCGGTCCATCTTTCCTTGCACCTCACTGTGCGACGGGGGAACGTCGGGAAAGGGGGTGGGATCTACGAAAACGCGCCAACTTGCGTTGGGACGGGATCCAACTCCCCTGGCGCGGCCGCTGTCAATACTTTGTTAAGACATCATTTCACGATCAGGTCCGAATGTACTTACAAACTATTGACAGCGTCGCCCTTCGAGCCCTACACCTGGGATGCAACGGGCCCGGAGGGCCTCGCATCCCCAGTCCGGATCGAGGAGCGTCGCGCATGGTCGAGCCAGTCCAGCAGTTCGACGTGATCAGTATGGGCCGGATCGGAGTTGATCTCTACCCGCAGCAGTCCGGGGTGCCGCTGGCGCAGGTCCGGTCCTTCGGCAAGTCCCTCGGGGGGTCGGCCGCCAACGTCGCGGTCGCCGCCGCCCGGCTCGGCCGCTCCACCGCGGTCATCACCCGCACCGGAGCCGACCCCTTCGGCACCTACCTCCACCAGGCCCTCACGGAGTTCGGCGTCGACAACCGCTGGGTGACACCGGTGGAGGCCTGCCCGACCCCGGTCACCTTCTGCGAGCTCTTCCCGCCGGACGACTTCCCGCTGCACTCCTACCGCCACCTCAAGGCTCCTGACCTGCGCATACACACCGACGAACTCGACTACTTCGCCATCCGAGCGGCCCGGATCTTCTGGATCACCGGCACCGGTCTGAGCGAGGAGCCGAGCCGCTCGGCCACGCTCGCCGCACTCAAGTGCCGCGACCGGGCGGGCACCACGGTCTTCGACCTCGACTGGCGGCCCGAGCTGTGGAGCGACACGGCCTGGGCGGACCCCGACGAGGCCCGCCCGTACTACGCCGAGGCCCTGCGGCACGCGACGGTCGCGATCGGCACCCTCGACGCATGCGAGATCGCCACCGGGTTCCGCGAGCCCCGGGCGTGCGCCGAGGCCCTGCTGGCGGCGGGCGTGGAGCTCGCCGTGGTGAAGCAGGGCCCGAAGGGTGTCCTCGCCGTGCACCGGGACGGCACCACGGCCGAGGCCCCGCCGATCCCGGTCGAGGTGGTCAACGGTCTCGGCGCCGGTGACGCGTTCGGCGGCTCCCTCTGCCACGGCCTGCTGTCCGGCTGGGAACTGGAGCGGACCATTCGGTACGCGGGCGCGGCCGGCGCCCATGTCGCCGCCCGCCTCGCCTGCTCCTCCGCGATGCCGACGCAGGCGGAGGTCGACGGTCTCCTGAACGGCGTCTCCTCGTGACCGGCCCGCGCGACAGCGGCTTCGCGTACGGGGCACGGGACCGCCGTACGACGATCCCGGCACCCGGCGGCAACCGGTCCTCCCTCCCTCCCCACCGGCACGACGTGCACCGCCTCGTCGCACACCGCCTCCCCCTCTACACCGCACCGGAGAAGTCCTGATGAGCACCACCACCCGCCTGACCGTCGCCCAAGCCCTGGTGCGGTTCCTGTCCGTCCAGTACACGGAGCGGGACGGCGTACGGCACCGGCTGATCGCCGGGACCTGGGGCATCTTCGGCCACGGCAACGTGGCGGGCATCGGACAGGCCCTCCTGGAGGCGGGCGAGGACGCGATGCCCTTCCACCAGGGCCGCAACGAGCAGGCGATGGTCCACGCGGCCGTCGGCCACGCCCGCCAGCTGAACCGCCTGTCGGCCCAGGCGGTCACCACGTCGATCGGTCCGGGCGCCACGAACCTGGTCACCGGCGCCGCCCTCGCGACGATCAACCGCCTCCCGGTCCTGCTCCTGCCCGGCGACTACTTCGCCACCCGCGCCGCCGATCCGCTCCTCCAGCAGCTGGAGCACCCCACGGAGGCGGACGTGTCGGTGAACGACACCCTGCGCCCGGTCTCCCGCTACTTCGACCGCGTCCACCGCCCCGAGGCCCTCATCCCCTCCGCTCTCCAGGCCATGCGGGTCCTCGCCGACCCGGCCGAGACGGGCGCCGTCACCCTCGCCCTCCCCCAGGACGTGCAGGCGGAGGCGTACGACTGGCCGGAGGAGTTCTTCGCCGAGCGGGTGTGGCGGGTACGGCGGCCCGCGCCGGACCCGGTGGAGCTGGCGGAGGCGGTCAGGGCGATCCGATCCGCCGGCCGCCCTCTGATCGTGGCGGGCGGCGGAGTCCACCACAGCGAGGCCGAGGAGGCGCTGAAGGCCCTGGTCGACGCCACCGGCATCCCGGTCGCCTCGACCCAGGCGGGCAAGGGCTCCCTGCGCCACGACCACCCCGCCGACGTGGGCGGCATCGGCCACACCGGCACGGCGGTCGCCGACGACCTCGCGCGCACCGCGGACCTAGTCATCGGCGTGGGCACGCGCTACTCCGACTTCACCACCGCCTCCGGCACCCTCTTCCAGAACCCGGACGTGCGCTTCCTCAACCTCAACATCACCGCCTTCGACGCCCACAAGCTGGCCGCACGGACGGTCGTATGCGATGCGCGGGCGGGTCTGGAAGCGCTCACGTCGGCACTGGAAGGCCACCGCGTGCACGCGGCCCACGAGGCCGAGTACGGCACGGGCAAGGAGCGCTGGGAGCAGGTGGTGACCCGGGCCTTCGAGGCCGCGGACGAGAACGCCGTACCGACCCAGACCCAGCTGCTGGGCGCGCTGGACGCGGTCGTCGGCGACGAGGACGTGGTGATCAACGCGGCCGGCTCGCTCCCCGGTGACCTGCACAAGCTGTGGCGGGCCCGCAGCCCGCGCCAGTACCACCTGGAGTACGGCTACTCCTGCATGGGCTACGAGATCCCGGCCGCGATCGGCGTCCAGCAGGCGACCCCGGACACCCCGGTGTGGGCGCTGGTCGGCGACGGCACGTATCTGATGATGCCGACGGAGCTGGTCACCGCGGTCCAGGAAGGCCTGCCGATCAACCTGGTCCTCATCCAGAACCACGGCTACGCATCCATCGGCGGCCTGTCGGAGTCGGTGGGCGGCGAACGGTTCGGCACCGCCTACCGTTACCGCGCCGCCGACGGCACCTTCAGCGGGGCCCCGCTCCCGGTCGACCTGGCCGCCAACGCGGCGAGCCTCGGCATGGACGTCCTGCGCGCCAAGACCGTACGCGAGCTGCGGGAGGCTCTCGCCACGGCCCGCACCTCGGACCGCCCGACCTGCGTCTACGTCGAGACGGACACCGCGACCCCGACCGCTCCCCCGGCCGAGGCCTGGTGGGACGTGCCGGTGGCGCAGACGGCCTCGCGCGAGCCCGCCGTGCGGGCGCGGACGGAGTACGACCGTCAGGTGGCCGCCCGCCGCACCCATCTGTGACAGCCCACCCCCGACCCTTTGAGGGAGGTACCCCCATGGCGAAACCCGGCGCCGCCTCACGTGCCGCGACCGCGCCCGCGCTCGACTGCCTGGACTTCGCCCTGGACCGGGGCAGTCCGGTGCCGCTCTACTACCAGCTCTCCCGGCAGCTGGAGGAGGCGATCGAGCACGGGAAGCTCGCTCCGGGGAACCTCCTGGGCAACGAGATCGACCTCTCCATCCGCCTCGGCCTGTCCCGCCCGACCGTCCGCCAGGCCATCCAGACCCTGGTGGAGAAGGGCCTGCTGGTCCGTCGGCGCGGGGTGGGCACGCAGGTGGTGCACAGCCAGGTCAAGCGGCCCCTGGAACTCAGCAGTCTCTACGACGACCTGGAGGCGGCCGGGCAGGGGCCGGCGACGCGTGTCGTGCGCCACGAGACCGTGCCGGCGCCGGCCGACGTGGCGGCCGCGCTGTCGCTTCCGGAGGGCAGCGCGGTCACGGTCCTGGAGCGCCTGCGCCTGACCCACGGCCAACCGGTGGCCCTCCTCTGCAACCACCTGCCGACCGACCTCCTCGACCTGGACGACGCCCGCCTGGAGTCCACCGGCCTCTACCGCATGCTCCGCACCGCCGGTGTCACCCTCCACAGCGCCCGCCAGACCATCGGCGCCCGCTCGGCCACCGCCGAGGAGGCCACCCGCCTCGACGAAGAGGCGGGCGCGGCCGTCCTGACCATGCAGCGCACGGCCTACGACGACACCGGCCGCCCGGTCGAGTACGGCAGCCACATCTACCGGGCGTCGCGGTACACGTTCGACTTCCAGCTGCTGGTCAGGCCCTGAGGGACGGCGGGATCAGTGGGCCGCGTCCAGCCGGGCCCGCTGCTCCCGCGTCAGTTCCAGGTCCACCGCGGCCAGGTTCTCGTCCAGTTGGGCCAGGGACGACATCCCGACCAGGGGGACGATCGGGAGCTCCGCGCCGATCTGCCAGGCCAGCACGACCTGGTTGACGGTCGCGCCGGTCTCCTTCGCCACCTCGCCCAGGACCCTCAGACGAGCCGGGGTGCCCGGGTGATCGAAGTCCGGTGGCAGCCGGTCCGGACGGGTGTAGGCGCCCTTCAGCAGCGGTGAGTAGGCGACGAGGGTCAGGCCGTGCTCGGCCCGCAGATAGCTCAGCAGGTCGGGGCCCGCGTGGCCGAGGCTGCCGTCGGGGAACAGGCCCTCGGGGACGTCGGTGCGGGGCCGCAGATGGCTGTGCGCGTACTGGAGGACCTCGTAACCGGGCAGTCCGGCCGCGGCGGCGAGCGCCCGCGCCCGTTCGACCCGCCAGATCGCGTGGTTGCTCGCGCCGAGGAGGCCCACCGTGCCCTCGGACACCAGCTCGGCGAAACCCTCCACCGTTTCCTGTAGGGGGACCTCGTGGTCCTCGATGTGCGCGTAGAGCAGATCCAGCTTGGACACGCCGAGGCGTTCCCGGCTGCGTTCCGCGGACTCGCGGATCACCTTGGCCGACAGGCCCTCCGCGTTGTCGAGGTAACTCGTGCCGGGGGCCAGGGGGCGGGCGCCGAGCTTCGTGGCGATGACGATCTCGTCGCCGACGCCACGGCTGCGCCGCCAGCGGCCGAGCAGTTCCTCGCTCTGGCCGCCCTGGCCGCCGTCCTCCCAGAAGGCGTAGTTGTCGGACGTGTCGATGAAGGTGCCGCCGGCCTCGACATAGCGGTCGAGGACGGCGAAGGACGTCTTCTCGTCGGTCCGTGAGCCGAACAGCATCGCGCCGAGCGCGAGGACGCTGACCTCGCGGCGGGTCGCCGGGTCGGTGCCGATGGTGCGGTACTTCATGGTGGATCCCTCCCGTGTGTACCCGTCCTCGGGGCACACACGGGAGTCTTCATCTTGAAGCGCGCTTCAAGTCAAGGGCCCTCGCGCTCACTCGGCGAACGGGCTCACTTCGCGAACGGCCCCTCCAGCGCCGCCCATTGGAGCAGCATGATCGTCTTGGCGTCGGCGATCTCCCCGGTACGGATCATCTCCAGGGCCCTGCGGAAGGGCAGTTCGAGGATCTCGATGTCCTCGCCCTCCTCGTGGAGGCCGCCGCCCTCGTGGGTGCGGGTCGACGGGGCGTACTCGGCGGCGTAGAAGCTGACGCGCTCGGTGACCGAGCCGGGGCTCATGTAGACGTCGAAGACGTGGCGGACCTCGCCGATGGTGTGCCCGGTCTCCTCGACGACCTCGCGGCGTACGGCGAGCTCGGGGTGCTCGTCCTCGTCGTCGAGCAGACCTCCGGGGGTCTCGATCAGCAGTCCGTCGGGGTGTCCGTTGACATACACCGGGAAGCGGAACTGACGGGTGAGCAGGACCGTTTCGCGTTCCGTGTCGTACAGCAGCATGGTGGCGCCGTTGCCGCGGTCATGGGTCTCGCGCTGCTGGGTGCTCCAGGTTCCGTCGGCGCGCTGGAGGTCGAAGGTCGTGGCCCGCTCGACGTACCAGTGGCTGGACAGCAGTTTCACCTCCCGGACCTTGACGCGCGGGTTGCGGGTCAGGGCGAGGCCGGTGCGGTCGAGTCCGGTGCGGCCGCGGCGGTCGGGGATGTCGGCGCCCTCGGTCATCGGACACCTGCCGGGCGGGAGGAGAAGCGGGGGAAGTGCGAGTTGGTCATGACCGCTTCTACCATTGCGGGCCGGGCCGCGTCCTGTGCGCCCCCCTTCCCCGGCGGGCCGCACGCTGCATAGCGTGCTGGCATGGATCATCCGCGGCAGCCGTCCCTGCGGCACTTCGACCACTGTCCCTGGCTCTTCGCCGACGAGGCGACCGAGGAACAGCGCGCCGCGCAGCGGGAGGTGCAGCGGGCGATCGGCGGCGACACCGGGATCGGTGAACGGTGTTACGTCGCCGAGTCCGCGGCGGTGTTCCCGGACCGGCTGCGGCTCGGCGACGACTCGTACATCGCCGCGCACGCCTACGTCACCGACGAGCTCACCACCGGCTCGCACTGCACGCTCAACCCGTTCACCACGGTGCGCGGGAACGTCCTTCTCGGCGACGGCGTCCGCATCGGCGCCCACACCTCGCTGCTCGGCTTCAACCACTCCATGGCCCCCGACCGGCCCGTCTTCCGTCAGCCGCTCACCAGCCGCGGCATCCGGGTCGGGGACGACGTCTGGATCGGCTCCCATGTGATCGTCGTGGACGGCGTGACCATCGGCGACCACTGTGTGATCGGAGCGGGAGCGGTGGTCACCCGAGACCTCCCGGCGTGGTCGGTGGCCGCGGGGAACCCGGCACGCGTGCTGCGGGACCGCCGGGAGGCGGCGACGGGACGGGCCGAGCTACGGTCGGCCGGTGGCCCCACGGCTACGACCGCCTCGGAGACCGGCCCCCACCCGGACCAGGGACGCCGACCGAGAGCGATCCGGCGCGGGCACCGCAGGACAGGCGGAAGGCGGAGACGGCGGGGGCGGTTCCGGCACGCGCAGAGCCACGGCCGGACGGCGGTCCCACGGCTACGCCCCGCACGGCGGCGAGGGACGTGGGGGCTGACACGGTCGGGAGCGCAGGGGCAGCGGTGGGTCCGACGGAGGCGCGGCCAGGAGGCGGCCGTACGCCTGTGTCCGGCGCCGGACCCGGACTCGGCCCCGGGCCCGGACTCGACGCTGGTGATCTGGCCGCCTTCGCCGACACCGCTCGGGCCCAGGCCGGCGAGCTCCTCGACCGTTGCTGGGACGGTGGGCGATATGTCGACCGACCCGGTGTCGCGCCCACCGTGCGGGCCCACTGCGATGCCGTGGAGATCGCCGATCTGCTGCTCGGGGCCATGCCGGAGCACCTGTCCGCCGAGGAGCACATCGAGCGGCTGAGCGGGCTCCAGGATCCCAAGAGCGGTCTCGTGCCGGAGTTCGGCGAACCGCTTAGGGTGACGGACTCCGACGGGTTCATCGGGGAGGGAGCGGCGCTCTATCACGTGCTGTGCGTGGGATACGCCCTTGATCTGCTGGGCACCGGTCTCCCTCATCTTCTGCGCGGTGTAAGTGATATGACGGTCCATCAACTTTTTGCGCGGTTGGAGGCGTTGGCCTGGAGGACCGGGGCGTGGGGCGCCGGTGCCTGGGTCGACAGCCTTGCCACCGCGGCCCATTGGAACCTGCGGCACGGCGACGCGGGCAGCGGGACGCCGGAGTCGCTGTTCGGCTGGCTGTTGACGAGGGTCGATCCATGGACCGGGATGTGGGGCAGCCCCTCCGCAGAGGAGGGCCGACTCCAGGTGGTCAACGGCTACTACCGGCTGACGCGGGGATCGTTCGCGCAGTTCGGACTCCCGGTGCCGTATCCCGAGCGGGTCGTGGACACGGTCCTGGACCATGCCCGCGACGCCCGGCATTTCGGTCCCGGGCGGGAGAACGCCTGCAATGTGCTCGACGTCGCCCACCCCCTGTGGCTGTGCACCCGGCAGCTCGGGCTCGCCGGTGGCGGCTACCGCTCCGGCGAGATCCGCGCCTGGGCCGAGCGGCAGCTGTCCACGGTCCTGCGGGCCTGGCAGGACGGCCGGGGCTTCGGCTTCGGCCCCGGCGCCGCGGGGCCCGGCCCCGAACCCGGCCTCCAGGGCACGGAGATGTGGCTGGCCATCACCTGGTACCTCGCCGACCTGCTGGGCCGCTCCGACGAACTCGGCTACCGCCCCCGCGGCATCCACCGCCCCGAACCGGCCCGACAGGGGATCGGAGGTCTTGGCTGAGCTGACCGGGGACCTCCCTCGGCTCAGGAGATCTCGAACGCACCGAGGTCCGGCGCCTGCCCCCGGTACGGCAGTCCGACGTCCACGCCCCTGTCGATCAAGGTGCTGTTGCCCGTGGGGCGGAGGCCGGGCAGCACGGGCAGGCTCCCGTCGGCCTGGCGGGGCGCGTCCCAGCCGGACGTCGCCACGCTCTGGAACTGGCCGTCCGACAGGGTGACGCCCAGGTTCCAGGAGTTGTTCGCGGCGCTCGTGCCGGTCATGTTCGATGTCAACGTGCCGGTGTAGGCGAGGTTGTTGCGCAGGTTGCCCCGGCCGACGGCGGCGCCGGTCGCGTTGACTCCCAGCATGTTGAAGTCGGGGTGGTTCCCGTAACCGGTGTTGTTGAAGTAGTCGTTGGCGACCGGGTGGTGGTTGGAGTAGAAGCCGGACGCCCGGTTGAGGAACGCCACCGACGTGCGGACGGTGTGCTTGACGGCCCCGGCGTCATAAACACCGCCGTAGCCGCCCGCCTTGAAGCCGGTGCCGTTGCCGGCCGCGGTGGTCGTGCCCGGCATGTAGCCGTTGCGCCACGCCCACGAGTTCTCGATGGTCACCGACGAGTAGGCGCTGATGAGGTCGAAGCCGTCGTCGGCGTTCCACCACGCGCGGCAGCCCCGGAACACGTTGCCGGGACGGCCCGCCGGGATGTGCGCGCCGAACCCGTCGGCGTTCTCTCCCGCCCCGTTGGAGGAGTTGGTGTCGTAGTTGTCGTGCGAGTCGGAGTTGAGGACGAGGTTGCCGCCGCCGTTCTGGATGAACAGGCCGGGGCCCATGTGGTGGTGGGTGTCGATCTGCTCGAAGGTGTTGTCGCTGCCCGAGATCCAGATTCCCCAGGACTCGTGGTTCAGCTTGTTGTTCTGTCGTACGCCGGTGACCTCCAGGCCCTTGAGGTGGATCCAACTGCCGGTGATGTCGAAGCCCTTGATGCGGCAGTCGTCCGTCATCCCGGAGAAGTCGAAGACCGGCTTCTCCCCCGGATAGGCCCAGTAGCGGATCGGACTTCCCGAACTGCCGCTCTTGTTCAGGGTGATGGCGTCGACTCTGGCCGTCTGGCTCGCACAGTCGCTGTTGGCGCGGGTGTAGCGGTAGGTGCCGCCCCGGAAGTACACGGTGTCGCCCGGCTGGGCGGCCGTCTGCGCATGGGCGATCGTCGCCCAGGGGGCGGCCTGTGTGCCCGCGGCGCTGTCGCTGCCGTTCGGGGAGACGTAGTAGGTGGTCGCGGCCGCCGCGTTGCTCACGGCCCCCGACCCGGTGGGGATCGCCAGGGGGCTGAGGGCGACCGCCGAGACCAGCAGGGCACGCCCGAGCAGCTTGGCAGAACTCATCGTCGACTCCTGGTGCTGGTTCATCCGTTGAGGAATCCGTCCATGGCCGCCGTGGGCCGCCGCGTGCTCTCGTCCCAGGCCGAGCTGTTGTAGCCGTTGAACGACGGATAGCCCTCGGGCTCCCAGAAGAAGGTGCCGAGGCCTCCGAAGCCCTGGAGCCCGGTGACGAACGCCTTCAGCGAGTCGCGCACCTGGGTGGGCTTGCCGACCGGCCCGCCGTACTCGACCTGCATGACCGGCTTGCCGTAAGTGGACTGGACGGTCCGCATGTTGGCCAGCACAGCGGGCACGTTGCCGCCCTGCGCGTACGAGGACAGGCCGGTGATGTCCCACCGTCCGCCGTTGCCCCGGTAGGCGTCGAGGAAGGTCTGGAGGCTCGCCAGGTTCTGCGGCTGGGCCAGGTGCACCAGCACCGGTGTGCTCGGGAAGACCTGCTTGGACATGTCGTACGCCGCGTTCAGCAGACCCGTCATCTGGGCGGGGCGGCTGATGCTGCCGACCGGCTTGCAGATACCGGAGTTGGTCTCGTTGCCGATCTTCACCCAGGCCGGGGTGACGCCGTGGGATTTGATGACGTTGCACGAGTGGTACACGTAGTCGTACATGGCGTCGAGCATCTGGTTGTAGGTCATGCCCGCCCAGGCCGCCGGCGGGTTCTGCACCCCGACCGAGTTCCAGGTGTCGCCGAAGTGGAAGCCGATGAGGACCTGCATGCCGGCGTCCTTGGCCCGCTTCGCGAGTTGGGCGGTCTCCTCGATGGAGCAGTGTCCGTTCGCCGGATCGCTGGAGGGGTTGACCCAGGTGCGCAGGCTCACCGCGGTGATGCCGTACCCCTTGAGGATCGTGAACAGGTCCTGGCGCACTCCGGCGCTGTTGTTCCAGTAGTAGCCCTGCGCCTCCATCTGCGGCAGCCAGCTGACGTCGGCGCCCTTGACGAAGGTCGCGGCCTGCGCGGGGGTAGCGAGGGGGCCCGCGCCCAGGGCGAGCGCGCCGGCGCCGGCGGCCGCGCCGAGCAGGACACTGCGCCGCCGTAAGCCGAAGGGCTCGGATCGTTCGGTGTCGGTCATGTGGGGGTCCTCGGTTCATCGGATCCGGACCGCGGGGCGGCCCGGGTGGGGGTGAGGCGGTACGGGGGTGAGGCGGTATGGAACGCCTCCCGCCGACGGGCCGAGCCGCTTGCTGACCGGTACCGGGGCGGGAGCCGTGCGGAACTTCGCCTGTAGGTGGCCGCCGGTCCCGGCGAGGTTGCCGCCCGCCGTGAGGGAAAGCCGTCCGGAGTCGCCGGAACACACGAAAGCTCCCGCAGGCACCCGCCTCGCGCCGCCGGCCGATCCTCACGGCGGCCGCCGTGACCGCCCGCCCTGACGCTCATGCGGCCTGTTGGCCCCCGGCGCCCCTCGACGGCGCCCACCGCGCCTTTGCCGTCCGGGACTCCCCGTCACCCTCGAACGCCCTGCTCAGTGCACCGGAATGATGTCGGGGGCGCCGAGCCTGGCCGCGTCGGCGGTCCGGTCGTCCGGCTGCCGCTGGGCCTCTCGTTCGGCGGCCACCCGCTTCAGGTACTGGTCGACCTCACGTTGCCGGTGCGTCTGGTCCCACCCCAGGTGAGGCGCCATCAGTTCCGCGACGGTCCGCGCCGCGTCCACACCACGGTCCCAGGACTCGATGGAGATCCGGGTACGGCGGGCGAGCACGTCCTCCAGGTGACGGGCACCCTCGTGGGTCACCCCGTACACGGCCTCGACCCGCAGGTAGTCGTCGGAGCTCGGCAACGGCTCGCCGAGCGAGGGGTCGGCCGCGACCATGGCGAGCAGCTCGTGCACCAGGGAGCCGTAGCGGTTCAACAGGTGCTCGACGCGGGCGACATGCAGCCCGGAGGACCGGGCGAGGTTGTGGCGGGAGTTCCAGAGGGCCGGATAGCCGTCGGCGCCGAGCAGCGGAACGCGGTGCGTGACGCAGTCGGGCACTTTCTCGTCCAGGCCGCGGGCCGCCTCGTCGACCGCGTCCTTGGCCATCACCCGGTAGGTCGTGTACTTGCCGCCCGCCACCACGACGAGACCGGGTACCGGGTGGGCGACCAGGTGTTCCCGTGACAGCTTGCTGGTCTCCGCGGCCTCGCCGGACAGGAGGGGACGCAGACCGGCGTAGACGCCCTCGACGTCCTCCGGAACCAACGGCGTGGCCAGGACGCTGTTGACGTGGTCGAGCAGGTAGGTGACGTCCTGGGAGCTGAGGGCGGGATGGGCCTTGTCCAGTGTCCAGTCGGTGTCGGTGGTCCCGATGATCCAGTGTCGCCCCCAGGGGATGACGAACAGCACGCTCTTCTCGGTGCGCAGGATCAGCCCGGTCCGGGAGTTGATCCGGTCACGGGGGACCAGCAGGTGTACGCCCTTGGAGGCGCGGACGTGGAACTGGCCGCGCGTGCCGGCGAGGGCCTGGGTGTCGTCGGTCCACACGCCGGTCGCGTTGATGACCTGCTTGGCTCGCACCTCTGTCTCGTCGCCGGTCTCCAGATCCGTGACAGCGGCTCCCACCACCCGCTCGCCCTGCCGCAGGAACCGGCTGACCCTGGTGCGGTTGGCGGCCAGCGCTCCGTAGGCGACGGCCGTGCGGACGAGGAACATGGTGTGCCGGGCGTCGTCGACCTGGGCGTCCCAGTACTGGATCGCGCCGACCAGGGCGTCGGAGCGCAGCGCGGGCGCCTCGTGCAGGGCTCGGCGCTTGAGCAGGTGACGGTGGCGGGGCAGACCTCTGGAGGTACCGGAGGCCGCGGCCATGGTGTCGTACAGCAGCACGCCGGCGCCGACGTACGGACGCTCCCGGATCCGGTGCCGCAGGGGGTAGAGGAACGGCACCGGACGCACCAGATGAGGGGCCAGGACCTGAAGCAGGAGTCCGCGTTCCTTCAGGGCTTCGGCGACGAGCCGGAAGTCCAGCATCTCCAGGTAGCGCAGGCCGCCGTGGATGAGCTTGCTGGAGCGGCTGGACGTGCCCGAGGCCCAGTCCCGGGCTTCGACCAGCCCGACCCTCAGGCCCCGGGTGGCGGCGTCCAGGGCCGCGCCCGCGCCGACCACGCCGCCCCCGACGACGAGGACGTCGAGCTCACCCTCTCCCAGTCGGACGAGGGCCTCCGCGCGGGCCTCGGGCGAGAGAGCCACCGGGTTCGCCATGGCGTCCTCCTCGTGCGGCGGGTGCGGGTGTGGCCGGCTGTGGGCGGCGCACGCGGCTCGGGCGGGCCCGTTCGGTCGCTCCCGGCCGGGGCCTAGTCGACCTTGGCCCAGTCGAGCGTGCGCTCCACCGCCTTCTTCCAGCCCGCGTATCCTTCCTCGCGCTGATCTTCGGACCACTGGGGCTCCCAGCGCTTGGACTCCTGCCAGTGGGTGCGCAGTTCGTCCGTGTCCCGCCAGAATCCGGTGGCCAGACCGGCGGCGTAGGCGGCGCCGAGCGCGGTGGTCTCGGCGACGACCGGGCGGCTGACCGGGACACCGAGGACGTCGGCCTGGATCTGCATGCACAGGTCGTTGGCCGTCACGCCGCCGTCGACCTTGAGCACGTCGAGGTGGACGCCGGAGTCCTGCTCCATGGCTTCCACCACGTCGCGGCTCTGGTAGCAGATGGATTCCAGGGTGGCCCGCGCCAGGTGGCCGTTGTCGTTGTACCGGGCGAGGCCGACGATCGCGCCGCGGGCGTCGGAACGCCAGTACGGGGCGAACAGGCCGGAGAAGGCGGGGACGAAGTAGATCCCGCCGTTGTCCTCGACGGTACGCGCCAGGCGTTCGCTCTCGGCGGCGTCACTGATGATCTTCAGCTGGTCGCGCAGCCATTGCACCGCGGAGCCGGTGACGGCGATGGAGCCTTCGAGTGCGTAGATCGCCGGGCTGTCGCCGAACTGGTACGCCACGGTGGTCAGGAGGCCGTGCTGGGACCGCACCAGTTCCGTGCCGGTGTTGAGCACCAGGAAGTTGCCGGTGCCGTAGGTGTTCTTGGCTTCGCCCGGCGCGTAGCAGACCTGCCCGACGGTGGCTGCCTGCTGGTCGCCGAGCACACCGGTGATGGGGATGGCGGCCCGCAGCGGCCGGGACGTACGGGTCTGTCCGAAGGCCTCCCGGTGGGAGGACGGGCTGATGGTCGGCAACATCGCCCGGGGAATGTTGAAGAAGCCCAGCAGCTCGTCGTCCCAGTCGAGGGTCTCCAAGTCCATCAGCATGGTGCGGCTGGCATTGGTCACGTCGGTGGCGTGGACGCCGCCGTCGGGGCCGCCGGTGAGGTTCCACAGCACCCAGGCGTCGGTGTTTCCGAAGAGGGCATGGCCCTGCTCGGCCGCCTCGCGGACTCCGTCGACGTTCTCCAGGATCCACTGGATCTTGCCGCCGGAGAAGTACGTGGCCGGCGGCAGCCCTGCCTTGCGGCGGATGACGTCGCCCTGGCCCGAGCGGTCCAGCGCCGCCGCGATGGAGTCGGTACGGGTGTCCTGCCAGACGATGGCGTTGTAGTAGGGGCGGCCGTTGCGCGGGTCCCAGACGACGGTCGTCTCCCGCTGGTTGGTGATACCGATGGCCGCCAGGTCCTCCGGTGCGAGGTTTCCGTGCCGGAGCGCGTTCTGGATCACCGAGTTGGTGCGCTCCCAGATCTCCACCGGGTCGTGTTCGACCCACCCCGAGCGCGGGAGGATCTGTGAGTGCTCCAGCTGGTGCCTCGCCACCTCGTTGCCGGCATGGTCGAAGATCATGAAACGGGTGCTGGTGGTCCCTTGGTCCACCGCGCCGACGAAGTCCGCCATGGGATGCCGCCTCTCCTTGGGCCTCTCCTTGGGCTCTCCCGGGGCAGCCGGATGCACGGCGACCCCGGAAGCCGGTCAGCTCTCGGTCAGTTCTCCTCTGGGGCCGGTACCCGTCCGGGGGGCTCCGGCTCGGCGGTCGGCAGGAACCGGCCGATGAAGAGCTTGTACAGGGCCCCTCCCAGCAGACCTCCGATCAGCGGGCCGACGATCGGCACCCAGAAGTACAGGTGCCCGTACTGATCTCGCCACGCTCCGCCGTACCCGGTGAAGAAGCTGGCCAGCCGGGGACCGAAGTCACGGGCCGGGTTGATCGCGTACCCCGCGTTGGTGCCCCAGGCCATACCGATGGCCACGACGATCAGGCCGACGATGAACGGCGCCAGGTTGGCGCCGGGGGGCGTGTTGAGCAGGTCCGTGACCGCGAGGATCAGCAGCAGCAGGATCGCGGTGCCGATGATCTGGTCGCGGAATGCGCCCCAGTCACTGACCGGGAGGTTCGTGTTGCCGTTGGCAGGGAGCGTGGAGAACACGCCCTGCGTCTTGATCGTGTGGGTGGGATCCGCCTTCGCCAGCGCCTCGGTGTAGTTCCACCGGACGAGCAGGGCTGCCACGAAGGCGCCGGCCGTCTGGGCCAGCGCGTAGGGAGCCACTTTGCTCCACGGGAAACCCTTGAACGCCGCCAGCGCGACGGTCACCGCGGGATTGAGGTGAGCACCGCTCAGCCTCGCCGCGACGTACACACCCAGGGTGACGCCGAGGCCCCAGGCCCAGGCGATGCTGTCGTGGTTTCCCAGGCCGCCCGCAGGGGTCGTGAGGGCCCCGCCGGCCACGACTTGAGCCACCACACCACAACCGAAGAGGATGAGGATCATCGTGCCGGCGAATTCCGCTGAAAGCTCGCCGACCAGTCCTGATCTCTTGAGTCGCTCAGCCATGGGTGCCCGCTTCCCGCCGGCCCGAGGACCGGCCGTCGACTGCCCCGAGTACTCCACAAATCAGTGTAAGACGGGCCAGAGTCATGTGCACGAGGCGATACCGGGCTGTCGTTCATGCTCCGCTGCGGCTGCGACCGCCGCCCTCTCCACCGCGCTCACGAGCACCGGCCGACCGATGGTCCGGCCGACCTCGGGCCCGCAGTCCCGCAGCCGACGGCTTCGCACACACGTCGCCGCGCCGTGCGCGGGACGCTGGACGGCACCTGCCTTCGCGGTCCACGAGGCCGGCGTGGCGGTCGTCGTCATCACCGCCGTGCTGGGAGGCGGCGGCAGCGAGCACCCATGGCGGATGTTCGCGGGGAGACGGCACACCGTTCGTGTGGTGTGCGATCGCGGATGTGCCCGCCCGTCACCGGCGATGCCCGAGCGCGGTGAGGACACTAGGCAGAGGCTCCGCCGCCGGTTCCACCCGGACGCACACGAGGCCGCCCTCTCGTGGATGAGAGGACGGCCTCCGACCTGCGTTTCCGCACAGTCGGGACGACAGGATTTGAACCTGCGACCCCTTGACCCCCAGTCAAGTGCGCTACCAAGCTGCGCCACGTCCCGGTGCGCTGCCCCGCGGTGGATCGCGGGAACGCGCCGACAGAACTTTACCCCACGCCGCGGGCCGGACCGAAGCGGGCGCCGGGCGCGGGACAATCGACGTATGGCCAGTACATCCTCAGGACGGCAGACGGACGCGCGGGACCGGGACAGCGACGGGCGGGCGCGCAACGCCCGGCCGCGGGACGGGCTCGGACGGCCACTTCCGTACGGCGCCGACGGCGTCGCCCGCCAGCCGGAGGGCGTGGTGCGCACCCCGCAGCAGACCGTGGCCGAGGCCCAGGAACTGCTGGACGCGGGGCGCCCGTTCCATGCGCACGAGGTCTTCGAGGACGCCTGGAAGTCGGGCCCCGACGAGGAACGGGCCCTGTGGCGGGGGCTGGCCCAGCTCGCGGTGGGACTGACCCACGCGGCCCGGGGGAACGTCACGGGCGGGGCGAGGCTGCTGCGGCGCGGCGCCGGGGCCGTGGAGGAGTGGGCCGCGTCGGTTGCCGGGAGAGGGCGGCCGTACGGAATGGATCTCGCGGGGCTGGCGGACTGGGCCCGGCGGCTCGCGGACCTGGTGGAGGAGACCGGCACGAAGGTCGACGCGGGGGAGCGGGCACCCCGGCTGCGCGGATAACCGGGGTGCTGGGTCGGCTTGTCGGGCGACTGCGGGTCAGTGGGGGCCGGTCGCGCAGTTCCCCGCACCCGAAGCCACGCGGACAGCCCTGGTGGACGCGGTGTACGGGCTGTCAGTGGGGTGGGGCAGACTCGGGGTGTGCGAAAGATTCATGTCATCGGTATCGGCGCGGGCGACCCCGAGCAGCTCACCCTCCAGGCGGTCAGAGTGCTGCGGAGCACGGACGTGTTCTTCGTCCTGGACAAGGGCGAGGTGAAGGGCGACCTCACGCGGTTGCGCCGGGACATGCTGGACGCGCACATACCGGAGGGGTCGTACCGGGTGGTGGAGGCCCGGGACCCGGAGCGGGACCGTGCCGCGGGCGGTTCCGCCTACTCCCCCGCCGTCGGTGACTGGCGCAGCGCCCGTGCCGACATCTGCGAGCGGCTGATCTCCGAGGAGCTGGGCGAGGAGGAGAGCGGCGCGTTCCTCGTGTGGGGGGACCCGGCGCTGTACGACAGCACGCTCGGCATCCTGGAGGAGATCCTGGAGCGGGGCTCGGTGGCGTTCGAGTACGACGTCGTGCCCGGCATCAGCAGTGTGTCGGCGCTGGTGGCACGGCATCGCACCGGGCTGAACCGGGTCGCCCGGCCCGTCCAGATCACCACCGGGCGGCGTCTCGCCGAGGGGTTCCCGGAGGGTGTGGACGACGTGGTCGTGATGCTCGACGCGCACCAGGCCTTCCGCGCCTACGCCGACCAGGACATCGACATCTACTGGGGCGCTTACATCGGCACGCCGGACGAGATCCTCGCCTCCGGTCCGATCGCCGAGGCCGCGCCCCGGATCGAGCGGCTGCGCGCCGAGGCCAGGGAGCGCAAGGGCTGGATCATGGACACCTATCTGCTGCGCCGGAATCCGAAGCAGCGGTAGGCGCCGGAAGCACGGTGGGCACCCGGCGGACCGCCCCGCATGCGGGGCTGATCCTCACGGTGAGCCGAGCTGGTCCAGCCACTTCTGCACGCCCGCCACGTCGGGCACCGTCCTCACCCCGTCCGGGAGGGGCGGCCGGCGTACGACCACCACGGGCAGGGCCAGTTCGCGGGCGGCCGTGAGTTTGGCGGAGGTGGCCGTTCCCCCGCTGTCCTTGGTGACCAGGACGTCGATGCAGTGGTCGTGGAGGAGCTTCGACTCGTCGGCCACCGTGAACGGGCCGCGGGCCAGGAGCACTTCGGTGTGCGGGGGCATCGGCGGCTCGGGCAGCTCCACCGACCGTACGACGAAGTGCAGTTCGGTGAGGCGGGCGAAGGCGGCGAGCTCCGTGCGGCCGGTGGTCAGGAACACCCGTCGCCCGAGGCTCGGCAGCAGCTGTGTGGCCTCGTCGAGGGAGTCGACCGGGTGCCAGCGGTCCTCCGGTCCCGGTCGCCAGCCCGGGCGGCACAGCACCACGGAGGGCACGCCGGTCGTCGCGGCCGCCCGGGCCGCATGGGCGGTGATCGCGCGGGCGAAGGGATGTGTGGCGTCGACCAGTGCGTCGACCTGCTCCATCCGCAGCCAGTCGGCCAGCCCCTCCGCCCCGCCGAATCCCCCGATCCGCAGCTCCCCCGCGACCGTGCCCGGCCGGGTCACCCGACCCGCGAGCGAGGTGGTGACGCGGACTTGCGGCCGCGACGCGAGCGCGGCGGCCAGTTCGCGGGCCTCGGTGGTGCCGCCGAGGATCAGGATGTGCGGGGACATGGCGGGTAGCGTACGAGGTCAGGGTCGGAGCGCGGCAGGCCGGGTGATGAGCGCCGGGGAGCGCTGGGCCAGGAGACCTGCCGGCGCTGCTCGCCGCGTCAGCGGAGCAGCAGCTGTACGCCGCCCACCACCGTCGCCGCGATCACCAGCTGTTCGAAGAGCCGCTGGTTGATCCGGTTCACCGCCCATTTGCCGAGGAACGCGCCGGGCACGACGAACGCCACGAGGGCGAGGTCGAGCAGCAGCGAGTGGCCGTCGATCAGGCCGAGGCCGACGCTGAAGGGCACTTTGGAGACGTTGACGATCAGGAAGAAGAACGCCGAGGTGCCGAGGAAGCCGAGTTTGCGGAAGCCCGCCGACAGCAGGTACATCGACATCACCGGGCCGCCGGCGTTGGCGACCATGGTGGTGAAGCCGCCGAGGACGCCGTAGGAGCGGGCCTTGATGCGGCCTGTCCGGGTGGCGACCGCGTCGGGGTCCTGCGCCGCGTCGGCCGTGCGGCGCCGCCAGACCGTCACGGCGGCCATGAACAGCAGGATCGCGCCGATCGACGTCCGTACCATCCCGTCGTCCGCCCATTGCAGGAAGAGCGTGCCGGCGACCACGCCGACCGCGACCGCCGGGAACAGCCGCCACAGGGTGGGCCAGTGGGCGTGCCGCCGGTAGGTGAGCACCGCGAGCACGTCCCCGGCGATCAGGATCGGCAGCAGCGCGCCGGTGGAGGCGCGGGCGGGGAGCACCGCGGCGAAGATCGCGAGGCTGACCGTGTTGGCCCCGCTCACGGCCGTCTTCGAGAAGCCGACGAGCAGGGCCGCGGCGGCGAGCGCGGCGAACTCCCAGACGGAAATGTTCCAGAGCGTCATCGTGTCCATGCGGAGACCGATGCTAAGTGCAGGTAACCGGTGTTGTAAGTGCCGTCTCGCCGAGTGGTCCTGTTGGTGCCCTCGGCCCGAGGGTGCTGTTGGTGCCCTCGGCCCGAGGGTGCTGTTGGCGCCCTCGGGTCAGTGCCGTTCCACCAGGACCGCGCTGCCCTGTCCGACTCCCACGCACATCGTCGCCAGTCCACGTGCCGCCCCCGTCCGGCGCATCCGGTGCAGCAGGGTCGTGAGGATGCGGGCGCCCGAGCAGCCGAGCGGGTGGCCCAGCGCGATCGCGCCGCCAGTCGGGTTGACCCGCTCGGGGTCGATGCCGAGCTCGTCGACGCAGGCGAGGGCCTGGGCGGCGAAGGCCTCGTTGAACTCGGCCTCCTCGATGTCGCCGATGCTCCAGTCCACGCGGGCGAGCGCCTTGCGGGTGGCGGGGACCGGGCCGATGCCCATCACGTCGGGGTGGACGCCGGCCGAGGCACCGGCGGCGTAGCGGCCCAGGGACTCGAGACCCAGGTCGTTCAAGGCCTCCTCACTGACCAGGAGGAGTCCTGCCGCGCCGTCGTTCATGGGTGAGGCGTTGCCCGCGGTGACCGTGCCGCCGGCCCGGAAGACGGGCTTCAGGCGGGCCAGCTTGTCGTAGGAGGTGTCCTCGCGGATGCACTCGTCGCTGTCGACGAGCACGCCGTCGGGGCGCTCCACCGGGAGGAGTTCGTCGTCGAAGTGGCCGTTCTTGCGGGCCTCGGCGGCGAGGCGGTGGCTGCGCAGCGCGAACTCGTCCTGGCGTTCGCGCGGGATGCCGTAGCGCTGGGCGACCTCCTCGGCGGTCTCGCCCATGGGCAGCAGGCCGTGGAGTTCCTTCATGGCCGGGTTGACCAGGCGCCAGCCGAGGCGGGTGTCGTGGGTCTCGATCCGGTGCGGCAGGGCCTCGTCGGGGCGGGGCAGCACGAAGGGGGCACGGCTCATAGACTCGGAGCCGCCCGCGAGCACGATGTCGGCCTCGCCGGCGGCGATGGTACGGGCCGCGGTCGTCACGGCCTCAAGACCGGAGGCGCACAGCCGGTTGACCGTCGCGCCGGGCACGGTCTCGGGCAGTCCGGCGAGCAGCGCGGCCATGCGGGCCACATTGCGGTTGTCCTCGCCGGCCTGGTTGGCGGCGCCCCAGTAGACGTCGTCGATGCGCGCCGGGTCGAGCGCGGGCACGTCGGCGACCAGGGCGCGGATCACCGTCGCGGCGAGGTCGTCGGGGCGTACGGCGGACAGGGCGCCGCGGAGTCTGCCGATGGGGGTGCGGCGGGCGGCCGCGAAGTGGACGGGGCGCACGACTTGACTCCTGACCGTCAGGATCCCGGGGATCGAGAGGATTTCAATGAGCAGGATTTTAATTAGCACTGCTAGTTTAAGACTATAGCCGGAGGAGACGGGCCGAGCACGGCGCCGCCTGCCAGGGCACAGGTCTTCGCAGATGTGACGGGTTTCCTCGACGGTGTGCTCACACCCTGAGACACCGCTGTTTGCACGATTGCGGCCGGGGCACCCGCGCCCCCATGGAGTGGTTGCGTCGAGCGGCCTGTGTGGGAGAAGACCCCGAGTTGTTCTTCCCCGTGGGCACGCAGGGACCCGCGCTGCGGGACATAGCAGCGGCGAAACGCGTCTGTGCCCGTTGCCCGGTCGCCCCCGAGTGCCTGGATACGGCGCTCAGCAGTGGTCAGACCTCGGGCGTGTGGGGCGGGACCTGCGAGCAGGAGCGCGACGAACTGCTCCGCACCGGCATTGACCATGCCAGAAGGAGGAGCACGGTATGACTGTGGTCAGGAGCACCCTGTCCGACTCGGCCCGCGAGACGGCCGGGGAGGCCCTGCAGAGCACCCTGGTGGATCTGATCGGCCTGTCGCTGATCGGGAAGCAGGCGCACTGGAACATCGTGGGCCCGCGTTTCCGGTCCATCCACCTCCAGTTGGACGAGGTGGTGACGACGGCCCGTTCGTTCTCCGACACGGTGGCGGAGCGCGCCTCGGCCCTGGGTGTGCCGCCCGACGGCCGCCCCGAGACGATCGCCGCCGCCTACACGCTGCCCGGCTCGAAGAGCGGCTGGATCAAGGATGACGAGGTCGTCCGGCTGATCGTGGAGACGCTGGAGGCGGCCATCGGCCGGCTGCGCGAGCGCATCGAGGCCACCGAGAAGGCCGATCCGGTCACCCAGGACCTGCTGATCGGCATCACCGCCGAGCTGGAGAAGCAGCGCTGGATGTTCGAGGCCGAGAACTGGCCCCGGGACTGACCGGCTCGAATCCCCCCACGGAAAGGCGCAGGCGATGACCGACGCTCTCGAACTCGACGCGCTGTGGGAGGACTTCCACCGCGTGGTGAACATGACCTCACAGGAACTGGCCGCCTGGCTGCGGGTCAGCGACGCCGCCGAGTCCACGGAGCCGCTGCCGGAGCACGCGGGTGAGCCGACCGGGCAGCATGTCCTCGCGATCCTCCAGAAGCGGCGCACGGACCTGACCGACGACGACATCGAGGTGATGTACGAGGTCGTGGACACCGTCACCTCGGATGCCGACGTGGAGGACGAACCCCGGGCCGAGGACAGTGTCCGCAGGCAGCGTCTGATGTCCGTCGGCCACGACCCGCTCAGGCGATGACGGGTGACGAGGCGTCGTAGGGAAACCCGTCGGCGCGCACGGACCGACGTACACGTCGTCGGCGGGCGTCACGCCGAAGGACACCCCGCAGCCCCTGTACCGGCGGCTGCGGGGTGTCCTCCTGTTCGGTGTTCAGTGCTCGGTGCTGGGTGCTCGGTGCTGGGTGCTCGGTGCCCGTGTCCGCTGCTCCGTCGCGCGAGCCGCGCAAGCCGCGCAGGACGCGACCGGTGCGGAGGTGGCCGAAGACCGACTCCCCCGAACCGGGTGACATGGCACACTGCTCGCACATCTTGTCGAGCAGAGGAGCCTTGCGTGACCGGGACCGAGTCGGCCGGCCGGCGGATCGACACGAGCAGGCCCCATCCGGCCCGGGTGTACGACTGGTTTCTCGGCGGCAAGGACAACTACCCCGTCGACGAGGAGCTCGGACGGCAGATCACCGCGCAGGGTGACGCTCCCCGGCAGGCCCGCGCCAACCGCCGGTTCATGGAGCGGGCCACGCGGGTCGTCGTACGCGAGGCGGGAATCCGCCAGTTCCTCGACATCGGCTCCGGCATCCCCACCGAGCCCAATCTCCACCAGATCGCCCAGTCCGCCGTACCGGACGCGCGGGTCGTGTACGTCGACAACGACCCGATCGTCCTGGCCCACGCGGCGGCCCTGCTGCACGGCACCCCGGAGGGGGCGACACACTACCTCCAGGCCGACGCCCGAGAGCCGCGGCGGATCCTCCAAGGGGCCTCCGCCGTCCTCGACTTCGACCAGCCCGTCGCGCTGTCGCTGGTCGCGCTGCTGCACTTCATCTCCGACGAGGACGGCGCCCAGGAGCTGGTGCACACGTTGGTCGACGCGTTGCCGCCGGGCAGTTGCCTGGTGCTGTCGGCGATGACCGCGGACTTCGACCCGGAGAAGGTGAACGCGGGCATCGCGGCCTACACGGCGAGCGGAGTGACCCTCGTGGCCCGCTCGCACGACGAAGTGAGCCGTCTCTTCAAGGGACTTGAGGTGCTGGAGCCCGGGATCGTGTCCCTGTCGCGGTGGCGTCCGGACGAACGCGAGGACGGCGAGCTCGTGTCGCTCTACGGGGCGGTCGGCGTCAAGCGCTGAGCCCTGCCAGAGGGTGGTCGGAGTCAGCGCCTAACCCGCGAACCGGACCTCACCCCAGCAGCCATCCCCCGTCCACGCTCAACTCCACCGCGTTGACAGAGCCGTTGCGCAGCAGGAAGTCCACGGCGTCCACCACGTCCGCCATCGTCGCGAGCCGTCCGGTCGGCGTCCTGGCCCGCAGACCCGCCAGGATCTCCTCCGGTTTGGCCCGCCAGTGGGGGCTGTCGCCGACGACCCCGGGATGGATCGCGTTGACCCGGACGGGAGCGAGTTCCACGGCCAGGGTGCGCATCAGCCCGGTCACCCCGGCATTGACGGTCGCCACCGTCGTCGCCCCCGGGTACGGCCGCTCCTTGGCCTGTCCGCCGAACAGCACGACGGCGCTGTCGTCGTGCAGCCGGGACCGCAGTGCGTGCACGACGGCGGTGTAGCCGACGAGTTTGAGGGTGATGAGGTGGACGGCGGCGTCGATGTCGTACTCGGCCACCCGGTTCTCGTCGCGGGAGATGGCGGCGATCACCAGATGATCGACGGCTCCCACCTCGCTCAGCGCGTCGCCGATCTCTTTCGGCCGCGCGAGGTCCAGGGCAAGGCCCCTGGCGCCGATCTCCTTGGCCGCCGTGTCGGTGCGGTGCGGGTCCCGCCCGGTGATCACCACGTCGTCGCCGCGACGCGCCCGCGTCCGGGCGAACTCCCGCCCGATCCCCGAGGTCCCGCCGACCACCACCACTCCGCTCATCGGGAGACCTCCCTCAGGTACTCCCAGTCCCGCGTGAACCGGTACGAGTGCCGCGCCGGCGGCTGTGGCGCCTGGGTCTCCAGCCAACGCAGCGGCCCGTCACCGGCGTTGGAGAAGCCGTGTACACAACCGGCGCCCGCCCAGGCGCAGTCGCCCGGACCGAGCCGGTACGGCGAACCGTCGAACACCGCGTCCGCCTCGCCCTCGAGGAACAGGTACGTCTCCTCGAAGGGGTGATCGTGGGTGCCCGCGACGCCGTCGGGCGCGTACTGCACCATGAACATCGTCGAGGCCACCGCGCCGAGGTCGCTGTCGACCATCGTCTTCACGGTGATCCCGCTGTAGACGAGGAGCGCGGTCCGCATGCTCGCGGACACCGCGAGCAGGTCCTGGGACTGCTTTCCCGGATCCATCTGGGCGGGTTCGAAGTGCCCGAAGGACCGGGTGCGCGGGTCGCGGACGTCGATGCGGACGGGCGGGCGCTCAGGCCACGGAGGGACCGCCTGGGTGTCGTAGCCGTAGCGGGCCCGCGGTACCGGCGCGAGCATGTCGGCCCAGCGGGCGCCCCCGTCCCCGGCGCCGCGCCAGGCGTGCGGGACGCCGGTCGGGAGGAGCCCGTAGTCGCCCTCCTCCAGCAGATACGACCCCTCGGGCACATCGAGGATCACGGTCCCGTCGAGGATGTGGAAGCTCTCCTCGTACGAGTGCACATGGGCCGCGACCGCGCCGCCGGGGCGCAGCTCGCACACCCCGAAACCGGTGTGCGAGCTGCCGTCGACCTCGCCGACCAACTCCCGTCGCCGGTAGCCGCGTTCGTCGTACGACGGCTCCGCGAGGTCGACGGCCCGGCGCACCAGGTGTCGCGTCACGCCCGGGCCTCCTTGGCGGCCAGCAGCCGGTCGCGGGACTCCTCGACCAAGCGGCGGGCCCGTGCCGCGTCGGCCGTGAGCCTGCCCTCGCGCTTGCGGACGACGCCGTCGACGATGACCGTCTCCACGTTGGACACGTCGGCGCTGAGGGCCACCGCGGCGGCCGCGTCGTGAACCGGGGCCACGTTCAGGGCTGTTGCGTCGATCGCGACGACGTCGGCCCGCTTGCCGGGGGTGAGGGAGCCGGTGCGGTCCTCCAGGCCCGCGACGTGGGCGCCGTTGCGGGTGGCGATCTCCAGCATCTGACGTGCCGTCAACATCGTGTCGGGGACTGGGACGTCCGCCTGCCAGCTCTCCGCGTTGACGCGAGCGCGCTCGGCGCCGAAGGCCGCGCGGATCTGGGTGAACATGTCGCCGGGCACGGTGGTGACGACGTCGATGCTGAGCGAGGGGCGCAGACCGTGCTCGATCGCCTTCATCACCGGCGGCCAGCCGTGCCCCATCTGCGTCTCCACCTGCGGCGCGACGGAGACCGTACCGCCGCTGTCGGCGACCAGCCGCCACTCGTCCTCGCTGAGGTAGCAGCAGTGGACGTAGGTGGTGTCGGGGCCGAGCAGTCCGAGGTCGTGGAGCTGCTTGACCATGCCGAAGCGGCCGGCGAGCCGTCCCATGGCCACGTGCACGGTGATCGGGATGTCCAGCTCGCGGGCGAGGGCCCACTCCGAGGTGACGACGTCGTTGACGCAGAAGCCGGGGCCGCGGGTGGCGAGGGCGAGGGTGAGCAGGCCGTCGTCGGACGAGAAGTACTCGCCGCGGATCCGGCGTACGTCGTCTCCGGGGATCGCGATCTTGCTCTCGAACCAGTAGTCGGCGAGGGAGGTGTTGGCGCTGCCGTACGCGTATTGGGCGCGGATGCCGGTCTCCGTGAGGGCCCGGATCGCCGCGTCCGGGTGCTCGGGCGTGTTGTTGATGTGGGACCAGTCGACGAGTGTGGTGATGCCCGCGTTGAGGCACTCCAGGGCGCCCGCGAGGTTGGCCGCGTACACGTCCTCGGGGGTGTAGAGGGGTGCGAAGGTGTCGAGGATGTCGACGAAGTAGTCGTCGAGGGTGGCGTCGGGCGCCACGTTCCGGATCGAGGCCTCCCACGTGTGGCGGTGGGTGTCGACGAAGCCGGGGATCACGATGCGGCCGGTCATGTCGAGGACTTCGGCGTCCGCGCCGATCTCGCGGTCCACGGCCGCGATCCTGCCGTCCTCGATGAGGACGTCCCCCCTCGGCAGGTCCCCGATGTCGGGGTCCATGGAGAGCACGTGTCCGGCTCGAAGGAGTGTCCGATGGGTCATCGCGCTTCCTCCTAGGGGGTGTTCAGTACGCGGCCAGGCTCCTGACGGCCGCCACGACCTTGTCGACGGTGGGGATGACCTGTTCCTCCAGCGCGTCCGCGAACGGCAGGGGCACGCACTCCCCCGCCACCCGGCGCACCGGCGCGTCCAGCAGCCCGAACCCCTCGTCGGCCACGACGGAGACCAGGGTGGCCCCCCAGCCGCCCTGGTACGGGTTCTCCTCGACGGTCACCAGCCGGGAGGTCCGCCCGAGCGACGCGAGGACGGTGGCCATGTCGAGCGGCACGAGGGAGCGCAGGTCGACGACCTCGACGTCGATGTCCTCCCGGGCGAGCCTCTCGGAGGCCGTGAGCGCGACCGGCACCATCGAGGCGAGCGCCACCAGCGTCACGTCGGCGCCCTCGCGCACGACGGCGGCACGCCCCAGCTCCACCACGTGGTCCGGCGGAGCGGGCGGCCCCTTCGTGGCCAGCAGCCCCTTGTGCTCGAAGAACACGACCGGGTCGTCACTGCGGATCGCCGCCGCCATCATCCCGATCACGTCGGCGGGCGTCGAAGGGGCGGCGATCTTCAGCCCGGGGACGGTCAGCGCCCAGTTCTCGGTGGCCTGGGAGTGCTGGGCGCCGAAACCGAGCCCGCCGCCGTTGGCGGTGCGCACGACGAGGGGCACGGTGACCTGACCGCCCGTCATGTAACGCACCTTGGGTATCTCGTTGGCGAGGTAGTCCCAACAACAGGCCAGGAAGTCGGAGAACATGACCTCCGCGACGGGCCGCATCCCGGTCATCGCGGCCCCCATCGCCGCGCCCACGATGGCCTGTTCGGAGATCGGCGTGTCCCACACCCGCTCGGACCCGAACTCCTTGAACAGCCCCGCGGTGGTCTTGAACACCCCTCCGGCCTCGCCGATGTCCTCCCCCAGGCAGACGACGGACGGATCGCGCCGCATCTCCCGCGCGATGCCCTCGGCGACCGCCCCCCGATACGTGATCACGTCCGCCATGCCGCACCCCCGTCCGCCCATACGTCGGTGAACGCCTCGCGCGGATCCGGCGGCGGCGCGTTCTTCGCCGCCTCGACCGCCTCCCGTACGACCGTCCGGGCGCGCTCGTCGGCCGCGGTGACCGTCTCCTCGGGCACCCCGGCCTCGATCAACTGCCCGCGTGCGATGTCGAGCGGGTCGTGCTTGAGCCAGCGTTCGACCTCCTCGGCCGGCCGGTAGGTCGCCGGGTCGGCCCTGCTGTGCCCGAAGTGGCGGTAGGTCTCGGCCTCCAGCACGGCGGGCCCGTCTCCGGCCCGGGCCCGCCGCGCCAGCCGTGCCACCGTCTCCTGGACGGCGACGACGTCGTTGCCGTCGACGACCTCGCCGGGGATGCCGTACGCGGGCGCCCGGTCGGCGGCCGGCCGGGGCACCGCCGTGACGTCGGCGATCGGCGTGTACTCCATGTACAGGTTGTTCTCGCAGACGAACAGCACGGGCAGCTTCCATACGGCGGCCAGGTTCAGCGCCTCGTGGAAGGCGCCGATGTTGGTGGCGCCGTCCCCGAAGAAGGCGACCGCGAGCTGTCCGGTGCCGCGCAGCTTCGCCGACCAGGCGGCGCCGACCGCCATGGGGAGGTGGGCGCCGACGATGGCGTAGGAGCCGAGCATGTTGGTGGCCGCCTTGGTGAGGTGCATGGAGCCGCCCTTGGCCTTGCACAACCCCGTTGCCCTGCTCATGAGTTCGGCCAGGCATTCCTCGGGGGTGGCGCCCCGGGCCATCGCGTGGTGGTGGCCGCGGTAGGTGGCGAAGACGTAGTCGTCGTCGCGCAGGGCGGCGCTCGCGCCGACGGCGATCGCCTCGTGGCCGGCCGCGAGGTGGGTGGTGCCCTTGACGAGGCCCTGGAGGAACAGGTCGTGGGCGGCTTGCTCCGTACGGCGGATGAGGGCCATCTGCTCGTAGAGGAGGAGGAGTTCAGCGGTGTCCATCGCCGGTCCCCGGGTGTCCGTCGCCTGTCCCCTGGTGTCCGTGGGCGGTCCCGGTGCCCGTGTTCAGGTGGGACTGGGCCTCGCGGGCGGTGTTGAGTTCGCCGCCGACCGTCCAGTACTTGCGGCCGGCCACCAGGAGCTCCTCGGCCGGGAACCTGGTGATGACCTCGCAGCCGTCGGCGGTGACGACCAGTTCCTCCTCGATCCGGGCGGCGGACCAGCCGTCGGCGGCGGGCCAGTAGGTCTCCAGGGCGAACACCATGCCCTCTTCGAGGACTTCGGGGTGGTCGAGCGAGACCAGGCGGCTGAAGATGGGCTTCTCCCAGATGGACAGGCCGACGCCGTGGCCGTACTGAAGGGCGAAGGCGGCGGTCTCGTCAGGGAAGCCGAACTCCTCTGCGCGCGGCCACACCTGGACGATGTCGGCGGTGGTGGCGCCCGGCCGCACGAGCGCGATCGCCTGGTCCATGTACGCGCGGCACCTGGTGTACGCGTCGCGCTGCGCTCGGGAGGCGCTGCCGACGGCGAAGGTGCGGTAGTAGCAGGTGCGGTAGCCCAGGTGGCTGTGCAGGATGTCGAAGAAGGCGGGGTCGCCGGGTCGGATCAGCCGGTCGCTGTAGACGTGCGGGTGAGGTGAACAGCGTTCCCCCGAGATGGCGTTGACGCCTTCGACGTACTCGCTGCCCAGGTCGTACAGGACCTTGCTGACCAGTCCGACGCACTCGTTCTCGCGCACCCCTGGGCGCAGGTGGGCGTAGAGCTCCTCGTAGGCCGCGTCGACCATCGCGCAGGCCTGGGCGAGCAGGGAGATCTCGTCGCCGGTCTTGATGCGGCGGGCCTCCAGGAAGACCTGCTGGCCGTCGACGACGTCGATGCCCTCGGCGCGCAACGCGGCGAGGACGGGCATTTCGGCGACGTCGATGCCGAGCGGTTCGGCGGCGAGGCCGTGGGCGCGGAGTTCGGCGGCGATCTTCCCGGCGACGTCCTCGGCGATCCCGGCGTCCGGGTGGAAGGCCCCGCGGAGCGTGGAGATGCCGGCGCGGGCGCCGGTGGGCGGGCCGGTGGGCGGGCCGTCCTTGCCGTCGCTGTAGTCGAGCCACGGGTTGTAGAGCTGGTGGTGGCGGGCGGCGGAGCCGAAGTCCCAGACGACCGGTTCGCCGCCGCGGACCAGCAGGGCGAAGCGGATCAGCTTGTCCATCGCCCAGGTGCCGATGTGCGTGGCAGTCATGTAGCGGATGTTGGCGAAGTCGAAGCTGAGCACGGCGCCCAGTTCGGAGCGGTTCAGCGTGTCGTGGAGTCGGGCCAGGCGCTGTCTGCGCAGCCGGTCCAGGTCGACGCGCTCCTCCCAGTCGACGGCATTGGGGCCGTATGTACGGATCGCCATCGCGACCACCCCCACCATCGAGTCAACGACCGTCCACGAGGGGTGTCAAGTGTTACTGAACGCTTTGGCTCGCCACGAACCAGACGCCCACGGCCGGTACGTCGCCGTCGTTGCGGTAGCGGTGGGGGGTGGTGGACTCGAAGCAGACGGCGTCGCCGGGGCGCAGGACCTGCTCGTCGAAGCCGAGGGTGAGGACGAGTTCGCCGGAGGTCAGATAGCCGTACTCGGTGCCGGTGTGCCGCATCAGGCCGCCCGAGCCGGAGGAGGAGCCGCCGGGCCGGTAGGTGACGAGCAGGAAGTCCACGTCCGTGCCGGGGACGTGCCCGAGCCGCTCCCACACGACGCCGGAGTCCAACTCCAGCGCCTCCCGCTCACCGGGGCCGACCAGCGGGCCGATGCGTCGGCCGGGGTCGGCCGCGAAGGCCGCCAGGGCGTGTACGACCGTGTCCGCACCCACCGCGGCGGCGGTCTCCCGCCCGTCGAAGAGAGCCTCGACGGAGATTCCGAGAGCCGTGGTGATCGCGTACAGGGTGCTGACCGACGGCTGGCTCTTCCCGGTCTCTATCTGGGAGACCAGACTCGCCGAGACGCCGACCTCACGGGCCAGGGCGCGCAACCCCACACCGCGCTCCAGCCGCGCCTGCCGAATGCGCGCCCCGACGGCCGGCACGGGAACAGGGGACACGGGCGGGCTCCTCTCATGTGCAGCACCATTGAACATCCCGGTCCTACGGCCGGGGAAGACCGCCCGCGTCATCGGGGGACGAGCATGGCGCAGGCCAGGGCAGACGGCCTGTACTCCAGGGACGGCCTCCCCCGCCGTCCGGGGAAGACCTGGCACAGGCCAAGGCAGACGGCCCGTACTCCAGGGACGGCCTCCCCCGCCGTCCGGGGAAGACCTGGCACAGGCCAAGGCAGACGGCCCGTACGCCGGGGACGGGCTCCTCCCCTATCTTCCTGGGAAGACCACTCGAGTCTCCACGGACCACATTCCCGCACCCTCGGCAGGAGCCCCCGCGTCATCCGGCAAAGATCACACCACCCCCGACACCATCCCTGCGTCATCCGGGAAGCAGCGCCCGCACCTCCCACCCGTGCTCCGCCCGCGGTCCCGCCTGCAGTTCGCCGCCGAGGGCCGTCACCCGTTCCTTCAGTCCGACGAGGCCGAAGCCGCCCCCGTGTGCCGCCGGCGGCAACAGGCTGCCGCCGCGCCCGTCGTCGGACACGGTCACCTCGAGGCGGGCCCGCTCGTAGCTCAGTCCGACGGTGACCTGCGTGGCGTCGGCCGCGTGTCTTCGTACGTTGGTCAGGGCCTCCTGCACCACCCGGAAGGCGGCCGCCTGGACTTCGTGCGGAAGGTCGTCGGGGACCGCGGGGGCGCGGTGCAGGGTGACCTTCTGGATGGGGCTCGCGAAGCCTTCGACGAGACCCGCGACACCCGCGAGGTCGCCCACCGGGCGCCGGTCGGCCGGGTCCTCCGTGTCGCGCAGCACGCCGACCGTGCGGCGCATCGACGCCAGCGCCTCGGTCGCGGCCCGCTCGATGCCCGCGAGGACGGGGTCGAGTTCGTCGTCCCCGCCGTCCGCCATCATGCGCGCCATCTGGGTCTGGACCAGGATGCCGGTGACATGGTGGGCGACGAAGTCGTGCAGGTCGGAGGCGATGGCCAGGCGCTCCGTCCGCCGGGTCTCGCTGACGGCGACGGTCCGCCGGTAGTCCTGCGAGCGCAGATACGCCGCGAACGTCACAGTGATGCCGATCAGGACGAACCCGATCAGCATGAACCCCAGCATGTCGGCCTCGTCGCCGAGGTACGGACGCGCGGGAAGCACGAGGACGGCCGCGCCGTCGAGCGACGCGCACGCCATCACGTAGGTGCGTGGACAGTGCCGTACCGCGACGAACAACAGGCACAGCAGGATCGCCACCTCGCCCGGCCCGAACAGGGCACCGGAGCGCAGCACGGAGTCGACCGTGCACAGGAGGGAGGCCACGGCCGGTACAACTGCACGCAGTTGGGGGGTGAGCCAGGACGGGCGGCGGTGGGCCGGCCACACTACGGCGACGGTGCCGAGCAGCAGCACGGCCGCCTGTGGCCAGACGACGCCCCAGCCGGTGCCCAAGGCGAAGAGGTCGACAACGGCCGCTGCGACGAGGCCGCCGATGCATGCGGCCCACACGCAACCCCGGGCGGAAACGGACTTCATGCCGCTCACGGTATGCGCAGCCGCCGCACACGGGATCGGCCGAACGGTCGAGACGCGGCCGTGGCGGGCCCGAAGACCTTGGCCGTTCGGCCGAGGCGGGCGCCCGGCCCCGCGGGCGAGAGTGGAGCCACTTCCGAGGAGACGCCTCTTCCCCGGAGCCCCTCCTCCCCCCGCCTGTCCTCAGGAGTACGTGATGCAGAGCAAGTACCTCGTCGGCGCGGTCGGCGCAGTGGCCGGTGCGGCCGCCGTCTTCGGACTCGGCAGCCACTTCCTGGCCGGCACCGAGTCGACCACCTCCCTCGACACGCAGAGCACGGCATCCGTCGGCGGCCACAAGGCACTGGCCGCGAACATCGTCGAGGGCCGCACCCAGAGCAAGTACCACCCGCTGCCCTGGGTCGGCGTGAAGGTCACCGACGTCTCCTGTCCGAGCGGGCTCAAGGCCGTCACCGGCGCCACCCTCACCTGCACCGGCACCAGGAGCGGCGGCGGGACCGTGGACATACCAGTGACCGTGGTCAAGGCCTCGGACACGTCCGTCACCTGGAAATTCGACCGCTGACAAGGGGACCGGCTCACCTCATGAACACCGTCCTGGCCGGTCACGGCCTCGTCAAGAAGTACGGCTCCACCACCGCGCTCGCCGGGGTGGACGTCGACGTCCACGAGCGCGACTCGCTGGCGATCATGGGCCCGTCCGGCTCCGGCAAGTCCACTCTGCTGCACACCCTCGCCGGTATCGTCCGCCCGGACGGCGGCGAGGTGCTGTTGCGCGGCGAGCGCATCGACCGGCTCGGCGAGAACAGACTGAGCGCGCTGCGCCGCAAGCGGTTCGGGTTCGTCTTCCAGTCGGGCCAGCTGCTCCCGGAGCTGCCCGCCGAGGAGAACGTCGCGCTGCCGCTGATGCTGGAGGGCATGCCCCGCAGACAGGCCGTCGAGCGGGCCCGCCGCTGGTTCGCCCCGCTGGGCCTCGACGGCCTCGCGCACCGCAGGCCCGGTCAGCTCTCCGGCGGCCAGGCCCAGCGCGTGGCGATCGCCCGGGCCCTGGCCGTCGAACCGGACGTGGTCTTCGCCGACGAGCCGACCGGCGCCCTGGACCAGGCCACCAGCACGGAGGTGGTCCGGCTGCTGACGTCCGTCACGCGGGAACAGGGCGCCGCCCTGGTGATGGTCACCCACGACGCGGAGGTCGCCGGCCACTGCCTGCGCGTCCTCCAGGTCCGCGACGGCCGCGTCAGCGGCCACAGCCAATACACGGTCGCCTGAGCGGCAGGAGATGTCATGCGTTCCCCCGTCCTGCCCCTGACCTGGCACCTTGTCCGGTCCTCCGGCCGCCGCGGCCTGCAGAGCCGGCTGCTGGCGGCCGGTGCGGCCGCCGTCGGCACCTTCGTCCTGCTGGTCATGGTCGCCGCCGCCCTCGGCTCCGGCGCCCGCGCCGACCGCACCGCCTGGCGCACGCCCGAACCCGCGAAGCACGGCACCGCGGTCCAGGCGCTCGCGACGACGTACATACGCCACGAACCTGTCACCGTCGTCTCCCTCGCCCAACTCCCCGGGCGCCGCGGAACCCCCGCACCGCCCGGTCTGACCACCTTCCCGGGGAAGGGCGAGGTGTACGTCTCCCCCGCCCTGGCCGCACTGCTGCACAAGCTGCCCGCGAACCAACTGGCCGACCGCCTCCCCAAGGTGTCCTCGTACGGCACGATCGGCGCCGCCGGTCTGGCCTCGCCGGACGAGCTGGTGGCCGTCGTCGGGCGTGCCCCGACCGGTCCCGCGGTGTCCGAAGAGGCCGGGGGATCCACGGCGTACGACATCGATCAGGCTGCGCGTGCCGAGATCAACGGTTTCTCGGGCACCCACGCGAGCGTGTTCACCGCCTACGACCAACAGACGGCCCTGGTGGGTGTGGCGCTGCTGGTGATGCCGGTGGTGGTCCTCGCGGCGGCCTCCGGGCGGCTCGGCGCGGCCCGGCGCGAGCAGCAACTGGCCGCGCTGCGACTGGCCGGGGCGACCCCGCGGCAGATCATCGGCATGACCGCGCTGGAGACCGCGACGCTCGGCGCGGCCGGTGCCCTGACCGGTGCGGCGCTGTACGCGGGACTGCTGCCCCTGCTCGCCGACATCCCGTACGGCATCGGCGGCTGGTACGTGAGGCAGCTGTGGGTGGGGCTGCCGTGGCTGGCGACGGTCGTGGTGGCGGTCACCGGGCTCATCACCCTCAGCGCGGTGTCGATGCTGCGTCAGGTCGCGACCTCGCCGCTCGGCGTCGCCCAGCAGGCCGACCCGCGGCGGACCCGGATCATCCGGCTCGTACTGTTCGTCGCGGTCCTGCTCTACCTGTGGAGTTCCACGGGCGGCGGGCAGTTGTCGACCCGGCAGGTGATCGGTCTGCTGCTGCTGTTCTACGGGGCGTTCTGGCTGTTCGGGCCGTGGGTGGTGGACCGGCTCGGCCGACTGGTCGGCCGCTTCGCCCGGAGGCCTGCGACCCTGCTGGCGGGCCGTCGTCTGAGCGACGACCCGCGTGGTGCCTGGCGCACGGTCAGCGGTCTGGTGCTGGCCGGGTTCGCGGCGGGGTTCTTCGCCGTGAGCACGGTCGGCATGGACGGCCCGGACCACCGGGACCAGGTCGCGGTGGCCGGTGGGCACGCTGCCGAGGTCCGCACACTGCTCCGTGACGCCGGTGTCACCGCCACCGTCGACACAGTGGGCGAGGACGACGACTGGGACGGGCTGCTGAACGGCACGCCGGGTGTGATCGCCCACATATCCGGCGGCGGCCCGGCCCGACTCGACACCGCCGTCACCGCGTTGACGGCCGGGAACCCGGCGCGGCCGCCCCTCACCCAGGACTACGCGACGGCGGGCGACCGCACCGCCATCGGCCGCTTCGCCGAGGTCAGCACAGCGACACTGGCCCTGAGCTTCCTCGTCGCCACGGCCTCGGCCGGCCTCACCGCCGCCGCGGGTGTCCTGGACCGACGCCGGATCTACGGCCTTCTCCGCCTCGCCGGCACTCCCCTCAAGGTGCTGGACCGGGCTCGCGTCCGCGAGACGGTCATCCCCCTGGTCGCCCTGGCCGGCGGCACCACCGCCGTCGGCGTCTACCTCTCCTACCGCCTCAACAAGGCCTTCGGCGCCTCGATCAATGTGACGGGCGCCCTGGAACTGGCCATGTGCGTGGCTGTGGGCGCGCTGGCGATGTTCGCGGCGATCGGCGGCAGCAGGCCGTTGCTGCGGAGGGTGACGCAGGACGCGGCGCGGAGCGCGGACTGAGACACCGGCCGGAAGCGGCTCCGCCGGTCGGAACGGTGCCGAGGCCACGAGCCGGCCTTCCGCCCGAGCCGGCCCGTAGCCGGCACTGTCTCCGCCGGGGGTCCACGCCAGGGGCGCCCGCCCGAGAGGTGGAGCGGACTGGCCCACCGACCGATCGTCGGGGCCGGGCTCCACGTGGGCCCGGCGAAGCCCTCGCGCCGGGACGGGAACCGGTGCGAAGGACCGGCCATGACCAGGACACAGCCCGCCCTCAGACCGGCACCGGTCCCGACCGTCACCCTCCGGCCGGGACCGGTGCCCCCGCCCCGCCCCGCCCCGTCCACAGCACCCCCGCGCCCGTCCCTCCCTGAGGCATGATCGACCCATGACGAGCCCCACCCCGCCGACCGCGCCCATCCGTGTGCTGATCGCCGACGACCAGGACATGGTGCGTACCGGCTTCCGTTTCTTCCTGGACGCGCAGCCCGACATCACCGTGGTCGCCGAGGCCGCCGACGGGGAGACGGCGGTGCGGCTGGCACGGGAGGTCCGGCCCGATGTGTGTCTGCTGGACATCCGGATGCCGAAGCTGGACGGGCTGGAGGCGACCCGGCTGCTGGCGGGGCCCGAGGTCGCCGATCCCCTGCGGGTGGTCGTGGTCACCACCTTCGACCTCGACGAGTACGTCTACGGCGCGCTGCGCGGCGGTGCATGCGGGTTCTTGCTGAAGGACTCGGGGCCCACCCTCCTCGCCGAGGCGGTCCGTGCCGCCGCGGCCGGGGACTCGCTGGTCTCCCCGTCGGTCACCGTGCGCCTGCTCCGGCACCTCACGGAGGACCCGACGCCCGCGCCGGTTGTCGTGGCCCGCCCCGCACCGACCACCGACCCCCTGACCGACCGTGAGCTCGACGTGGTCCGCCTGGTCGCCCTCGGCCGTACGAACGCCGAGATCGCCGCCGAGCTGTTCGTCTCCCTCTCCACGGTCAAGACCCACCTCTCCAGCGTCCAGCTGAAACTGGCCGCACGGAACCGCGTGGAGATCGCCGCCTGGGCCTGGCAGCACGGCCACGCGCGACCGGAGAGCTGAGTCACCCGTTCTTCTTCGCCTCCAGGAGTTCTTCCAGCCGGTCGAACCGCTCGTGCAGGGCATGCAGTGTCCCAGCGCCCGCAGGGTGCAGTCGCTTCTGCTCCCGCCCCACGAACCAGGTGGCGAGCGCCGCCGTGACCATGCCGTACGTCGTGATCCCGACGACCATGACCACCGTGCCGACGGCCCGGCCCCACCAGGTGACGGGGTAGAAGTCGCCGTACCCGACGGTCGTCGCCGTCTCGACCGACCACCACAGGGCCTTCGGGTAGGACGTCAGATTGGCGCCGCGCGCCTCCTCCTCGGCGACGACCACCGCCCAGGAACCGGTCAGCATCACCACGAGGAGCACGAGGGCCGCACCGCCCGCCGCCTTCAGATGGAGCGAGCGTCCTTGCCTGCCGAGCATCAACCCGACCACCCTGCCGAGGAATCCGGGCAGCATGCTCACTCCTCGAAGTCCTGGGGCAGGCGCGGGGCGTACGGGGCCCAGTGTCACCGCCGGGAGGGCGTCCGGCACCTCCGGCAGGGCGTTCGAGTCGCGGTTTGCGGGACAAGCTGATCATCGGACGGCACAATGGCGGCAACGGCCGCAGGCGCGAGAAGGAGCACAGTCGTGAGCGAGAGCCACACCTCGTCGGGTGCGTCGTCGAGGCTGAACACAGGTGTGGCGCACAACGCGCGCGTGTGGAACTACTGGATCGGCGGCAAGGACAACTACGAGGTCGACCAGCGGGTCGGCGACCACGTCGCCGGGATGTTCCCGATCATCCGGGAGATCGCCCGCGCGGACCGCTGGTTCCTGGGCCGCTCGGTGCGCTTCCTCGCCGAGGAGCAGGGCATCCGGCAGTTCCTCGACGTCGGCACCGGGCTGCCCACGGTGGACAACACCCACGAGATCGCCCAGCGCATCGCGCCCGACTCACGGATCGTCTACGTCGACAACGACCCGATCGTCCTCGTCCACGCCCGCACCCTGCTGACCAGCACCCACGAGGGCGTGACCGACTACATCGACGCCGACGTCCACGACCCGGCCGCCATCCTCGAACGGGCCGCGGCCACCCTTGACTTCAGCAAGCCCGTCGCGGTGATGATGCTCGGCATCCTCAACTTCGTCCTCGACACCGACGAGGCGCGCAGGATCGCGCGCGAGATCATGGCCGAGATGCCCGCCGGCAGCCATCTGGCCCTGACACACCCCACGTTCGACGCCGACCTCGGCGGCGAGGGCCAGATCCCGGCCATGAAGTTCTGGAACGAGAACGCCACTCCGCCGATCACGGCCCGCAGCGGCGAGGACATCGCCACGTTCTTCGAGGGACTCGACCTCCTCGAACCGGGTCTGGTCTCCTGCTCGCAGTGGCGTGCCGAGTCCGACTCCCCGGCCGTGGTACCGCAGTACGGCGCGGTGGCCGTGAAACCCTGACGCGGGATCCGATCGGCCGAGCCCGTCGTGGAGGACGTATGACCACCCTTGCCGACCCCGTCCCCGGAGGCCGTCCCGGGGACGTGGACCGGGCCACCGCACTGAGCGATGAGCTGTCCTCGAAGGGCGTGCACGGTGTGGTCCTGGCCTATGTCGACACCGCGGGCATCTGCCGGGTGAAGACCATCCCCACGGCGAAGCTGCCCTCCGCCGCGGCCTGGGGCGTGGGCATGTCGCCGGTGTTCGACACCTTCCTGGCCAACGACTCCATCGTCACCACCAAGACCCTGGGCTCCCCCGACGGCGACCTGCGCCTCTACCCCGACCTGGACCGGCTCGTCGCACTGGCCGGGCAGCCCGGCTGGGCGTGGGCGCCGGTCGACCGGATCACACAGGAGGGCGAACGCCACCCGGGCTGCTCCCGCACGGCCCTCAGGCGGATCGTCACCGAGGCGGCCGAGCGGCACGGGATCACCTTCAAGGCGGGCATCGAGATCGAGTGGGCGGTGGGCCGGGGCCCGGCGGCGGACGGTGACTTCGTGCCCGCGGTGTCAGGACCGGCGTACGGCGCCACCCGGCAGGTGGAGCTCGGCGACTACGCGGCCGACCTGCTGGCGGCCTGCGCCGAGCAGGGCATCGAGGTGGAGCAGCTCCACCCCGAGTACGCGGCCGGGCAGTTCGAGATCTCCACGGGCGCGCTGGACCCGGTGGCGGCGGCCGACGTCAGCGTGCTCGTACGGCAGACGATCCGGGCGGTGGCCCAGCGACACGGGCTCGTCGTCTCCTTCGCCCCGGCGGTCTTCGCGGAGGGCGTCGGCAACGGCGGCCACCTCCACCTCTCCGCCTGGCGCGACGGCGAGAACCTGCACTCGGGCGGCAAGGGCCGGTACGGCATGACGCCCGAGGCCGAGTCGTTCGTCGCGGGTGTCCTCGCCCACCTGCACGCGCTCGCGGCGCTGACCGCTCCGAGCCCGGCGAGCTATCTGCGCCTCAAACCGTCGCAGTGGGCCGGGGTGTTCACCGCCTGGGGCCGTGAGGCCCGGGAGGCGGCCGTCCGGATCGTGACCGGCACGGCGGGCCTGACCGACCGGGCCGCGAACCTGGAGCTGAAGCCGGTCGACCTGGCCGCGAACCCGTATCTCGCGTTCACCGGTCTGATCGCCGCCGGGCTGGACGGGCTGACCTCGGCTCTGCCGCTGCCCGGCGAGATCACCGGCGATCCGGCGCTGCTCGCCGCCGACCAGGCTGCCGCCCTGGGCGTACGCCGACTGCCGACCTCCCTCTCCCAGGCGGTGCGGGCCTTCCGCGCCGACGAGCAGCTGCGGGCCGCGCTGGGTCCGGTCCTCGCCGACGCCGTGGTCGCCGTGCGCTTCGGGGAGAGCGATTCCGTGGCCGATCTGGACGACGAGCAGATCGCGGCGGCGTACCGCTGGAAGTACTGACCATGAGCGGAGCTGTCCACGAGGCCCTCGCCGCCGCCCGGCTGGTGGACCACCACTGCCACGGGGTCGTCACCGACGCACTCGACCGGGCGGGCTTCGAGTCACTGCTCACCGAGGGCACGGTGTGGCCCGGGATCTCCCCGTTCGACAGCCCCGTCGGTGTGGCGGTCCGCCGCCACTGCGCACCCCTGCTGGACCTCCCCCGCCACGCGCCGCCGGACGCCTACCTGGCCCGCCGCGCCGAACTCGGCCCGCACGAGGTCAACCGCCGCTTCCTGACCGCCGCGGGCACGGAGGTGTTCTGCGTCGACACCGGGTACGCGCCGGACCGCATCACCTCGCCCGGGGAGCTGGCCCGGATCGCGGGCGGGACGGCCTATGAGGTCGTACGGCTGGAGAGCGTCGCGGAGGCGGTGGCGGCGCGGGGCGTGGAGCCGGGCGCGTACGCCGAGGCGTTCCGGGCGGCCGCTCTGGAGGCCGTGGGCCGGCCGGGTGTGGTGGCCGTGAAGTCGGTCGCCGCCTACCGCACCGGCTTCGACCTGGACCCGGCGCGCCCCTCGGACGGGGAGGTCACCGGTGCCGCCGCCGACTGGCTCGCCCGCGGCGGCCGACTGGCCGATCCGGTTCTCGTACGGCATCTGCTGTGGACCGCGGTGGACCTGGGGCTGCCGCTCCAACTGCACACCGGGTTCGGCGACAGCGACATCCGGATGCACCGGGTGGACCCGACCCACCTCACGGACTGGCTGCACCTGACCGCGGGCACCATCCCGGTCCTGCTGCTGCACTGCTGGCCGTACCAGCGGCAGGCCGCCTATCTGGCCGCGGTGTTCGAGCAGGTGTACCTGGACGTGGGCCTGACCCTGCACTACGTCGGGCCCGCGCGGTCCCGGGCGATCCTGGCCGAAGCGCTGGAGATCACGCCGTTCCGCAAGCTGCTGTACAGCTCCGACGCGTACGGGGTGGCCGAATTCCATCTGCTCGGCGCGCTGTCCTTCCGGCAGGGCCTTGCCGCTCTGCTCCAGGAGCGGGTGGACGCCGACGAGCTGAGCCTGCCGGACGCGCTGCGCGTCGCGGCCTGGACGAGCGGCGACAACGCCCGCCGTCTCTACGGACTTCCCGCCCCGGCCCCCGCCACGTCCCCGTCCCACCAGGCGAGCGCGACTGAGCAGCCGCCGTCACCGGAAAGTATGATCTAGCAATGTCTGACTTGACCGAAACCACGCCCGGCTGGCTGAGCGCCGACGATCTCGAGCACGCGCGCGCCCGGATGCCCATCCTGTACGTCGAGGCCGTGCCCGTGCGCGTCGACGACAGCGGCGAAGTCACCAGCGTCGGCCTGCTGCTGCGCATCGGACCCGACGGAACGGTCAGCCGGACTCTGGTCTCCGGCCGCGTTCTGCACCACGAGCGGGTCCGGGACGCCCTGCTGCGCCATCTGGAGAAGGACCTGGGCCCCGTGGCGCTGCCCCGGATCCCGTCCTCGCTCCAGCCGTTCACGGTGGCCGAGTACTTCCCCACTCAGGGGGTCACGCCGTTCCACGACCCGCGTCAGCACGCGGTGTCCCTCGCCTACGTCGTCCCGGTGACCGGCGACTGCCGGCCCCGGCAGGACGCCCTGGACCTGGTGTGGTTCAGCCCGCAGGAGGCACTGTCACCGGCGGTGGCGAGCGAGATGCCCGGCGGTCACGGCGTGCTGCTCAAGCAGGCGCTGGCCCACGTGGGCTGCTCGATCTGAGGCCCCCGGTCAGTCGGTCTCCTTGCGCTGCGTCGTGCCGGGCTCGCCGCCGTCCCGCGTCCACTCGACGACCAGTTCGTCCTTGCTGCCGAAGCGGACCAAGTGGCTGCCGACGACGTTCTCCAGGAGATCGAGGTGCTCGGACTCCGTCTCCAGCGTCAGCAGCAGCGCGTCCTCGGTGGCGGTGAGGGAGCCCTTGCCCCCGTTCTGGAAGAACAGGCTGCCCTCACCGCTCTCCTCGTCCCACGTGGTCCGGCTGCGTCGCCCGAGGTGTGAGGCGAGCTGCTTGGCGTAGCGGTGCGGCCGGTCGGTGGCGACGCGGGCTTCGGAGCGGGGCATGGGAACTCCCAGGAGTGCGGTGGGCGCGGTACGGGCTCGATGCTGCCGCAACACCGGCCGCCGCACGCCCATTCCGCGCCCCTCGCGCCGCGCAGGGCAGGGGTGGTGCGGCCTATGCGCGGGTCTCGCTCGTCATGGAGAACTCGTCGGCCTCCGCCAGGTCGAAGTCGCCGTGGTCGCTGCCCAGGCCCTGCGCCACCAGTGCCGCCGCGGCACTGCCCAGGATCGCCGCCTCGCGCGGCGTGCGGTCCAGGCTCATCCCGCGCAGGAAGCCCGCCGAGAAGGCGTCGCCGCAGCCGGTGGTGTCGACGACCTCGACCTCGAAGGCCGGGATGGTCTCCGTGCCCTCGGCGGTGACCAGGAGGGCGCCGTCGCCGCCGCGGGTGACCGCGACCAGGCCCACTCCCCCGGCCAGGAACTTCTTCGCGCCGGTGACGACGTCCTGTTCCTCGCTGAATCCGAGGACCTGGTCCTCGTTGGGGAGCAGGAAGTCGATGTACGGGAGCAGCGGTTCGATCTGGTCGAAGGTGCCGAGCGCGCCCGGGGCGAGGAGGTCCACCGAGGTGACCACACCGTGCTCCTTGGCGTGCGCCAGGATGCGGGCGGCGACGTCGGCGCCGATCAGTTCGGGGCCGCCGAGGTGCAGGTGGCTCGCCTCGGCGACCGCGTCCCAGGGCACGTCGTCGAGGCCGTAGGTGATGTTGGCGCCGAGGAGGTGGAGGGTGGGGCGGTCGCCGTTGGGGCGGATGGGCAGGACCGTCGCGGAGGTGGAGGTGTCGATGCGGCGGACGAGCAACCCGGTGTCGATCCCGGCCTTGTCGAGGAGCTGGGTGAGCAGGTCGCCCGTCGGGTCGGTGCCGATCGCCCCGGCGGTGCGCACCGAGGCGCCCAGCTTGGCCAGTGTGAGGGCGGTGCCCGCGGCCGTGCCCGCGGCGGTCATGCGGATGTCCTCGACCAGGGTCGCGCCCTGGCCCTCGGGTATCTCCTCGACCGGCCGGACCAGGACGTCCAGCACGTGCACGCCCATGGTGACGACGTTCATCGGTTCCCCTCCTGCGCGGATGGTGCGGAATCTGCGGAATCTGCGGATTGCGTGGTGCCGTAGTTTCGGGCGAGGGCGGCCTCGATCACCGCGATCTGCTGCTGTTCGTCGAGGACGCGGGGCTGTCCCAGGGCCGCCGCGCGCTGGTAGACACCGCAGGCCCACTCCAGGAGCAGCGCGTGCTCGACCGCCTTGGCGAGGGTCGGGGCGTGGGTGACGGCCCCGTGGTTGGCCATCAGGGCGGCGCTCCGGCCCTCCAGCGCGGTGAGGACCGACTCGGCGAGGTCCGGGGTGCCGAAGGTGGCGTAGGGCGCGACCCGGACGGTGCCGCCGAGGGCCAGCAACTGGTAGTGGATACAAGGGAGTTCGTCGAGGACGAGGGAGAGAGCGGTGGCCATCGGGGCGTGGGTGTGCACGACGGCGGCGGTGCCGTAGCGGCGGTAGACGCCCAGGTGGAGGTCGAGCTCCGAGGTCGGCAGCAGACCTCCGGCGACGATCTCGCCGTCGAGGTCGACGACGGTCACCTGGTCCGGGGTGAGCTCGGCCAGGACCGCGCCGGTCGCGGTGATCGCCACGCGGTCCTCGACACGGACGCTGACGTTCCCCGCCGTACCGATGAGCAGCCCCTCGGCCCCCAGACGGCGGCAGGCGTCCGCCACGGCGGCCCGCTCCTCGCCCAGCACCGGGCTTGAGTCGGTCATGCGCGCGACGCTAACCTAAACCTGAAACAAAGTCACGTTCACGTTCGGAGGTTGTCCCGTGAGGTGGTCACGTGAGTGAGCGGAGGTCGTGCCGTGGCTGAGTCAGCCCCGGACGCCGTCCCGGACGCCGTCCCGGACTCCGACCCGGCCGCATGGATCGCCTCCCTGCGCCGCACTCCCCAACAGGCCCGCAGCCGGGCCCGGTTGGCCAGGGTGCTCGAAGCTGCGGAGCACATCCTGGTCGAGGAGGGCGTCGAGTCGCTCACCACGACCCGGATCGCGTCCGAGGCGCGGGTGTCGGTCGGCTCGCTGTACCAGTACCTGCCCGACCGCGGCGCGATCATCGAGGCGCTCGCGGCGGGGTACTTCGCCAAGCTGGAAGCGGCGATGGACGCGCTCGTGGAGGCCGCGGCCGCCGAGCGCTGGGAGGACCCGGTCGGTGTCCTCGTCGACGCGTACGCCGAGATCTACCGCAGCGAACACGGCTTCCGTGCCCTGTGGTTCGGCAGCGGACTGACCGAGCGGACCCGGGCCGCGGACCGCGAGCACAAGCTCCGGATGGCCGACGGGATCCGCCGCATCCTGCTCGCCCTGAAGCTCGCCGAGGACGACGAGGCCCTCGCCCGGGTCTGCCACGCCGCGATCCTCACCGCCGACGCCCTCGCCCAGGAGGCCTTCCGCCGGGACACGAAGGGGGACACCGCACTGCTGGAGGAGGCGAAGATCCTGCTGCGCGGATATCTCACGGACATCGCGGCGCGGTACAGACTGTCCTGACGTCGTCGGGACAGCGGGGGTCTCATGCAGCTCACCTTCACCGGCCGGGTGATCGAATGGCGGGGCCCGGCCCCCTACTACTTCGTCCCCGTGCCCGACCAGGAGTCCGCCGACATCGGTGAGGTGGCCCGCATGGCCACGTACGGCTGGGGCGTGATCCCGGTCGAGGCCCGGATCGGCGAGGTCACCTTCACGACCTCGCTGTTCCCGAAGGACGGCGGCTATCTGCTGCCCCTGAAGAACGCGGTGCGACTGCCGGAAGGGCTCGCCGCGGGGGACGACGTGAGCGTGGAGATGACGGTCCGCTTGTAGTTCTCGCGGCCGCGTCGGGGCCGTTTGCGGTTCGGCCAGGGCGGACGCCAGGCTCGTGAGGACCGCGAAGGTCACGGCGGTCAGCCGTGTCAAGGCGAGCGGTTCCCAGGCGTACAGCACTCCCGAACCGGGTACCGCGATCGCGAGCGCCGGTCCCTCAAGGCGCGGAAAGCGCGCGTTCCACGCGGGAGTTGCGCAGAATGTACGCGCCCCCATGAACCCCGGTGCCGAGCGCGAAGCCGACACCCGCGACCTTCGGGGCGCCACAGTCACCCCGGCCCAGCCGGACCCGGTGGCGCCGACGCACGACGACCTCGCGGCCGACCGATCACGGCCTCCACGTATCGTGCCCCCGTGACCCGCACCGAGCCCCTGCACCTGCCCGACATGCCGTTGCACGACCCCTTCGTCGTCGCCGACGAGAAGACGCTGACGTACTGGCTCTACACCTCCAACGAGCCGTCCGCGTCCGGGGTGGAGGGCGTCGGGACGATGGTCTACCGCAGTCAGGATCTGCGGGACTGGACGCGGCCCGTCGTGGTGTTCCGGACGGACGAGCAGGAGGGGATCTGGGCGCGGGAGGGCGGTTGGGCGCCGGAGGTGCATGCGTGGGGCGGCAGGTACTACCTGTTCACCACCCTGCACGACGAGAGCCGGCTGCTGCCGGTGCCGCCCGCCGGGCGCTGGGGCACGCCCTTCCAGCTGCCCAACCACGCGCGCGGCACGGTCACCGCCGTGTCCGACTCACTGCTCGGGCCCTTCACCGTCGTCGACCCGTCCCGGCCCACACCGCCCGCGCACCTGATGACCCTCGACGGCACGCTCTACGTCGATCCGGCCGGGCAGCCCTGGATGGTGTACGCGCACGAGTGGCTGCAGACCGTCGACGGGACGATGGAAGCCGTCCGGCTGGCCCCCGATCTGACCGGGACGGTCGGTGAGCCCGTCTTCCTGTTCAAGGGCTCGGACGCGTTCTGGCTCGGTGAGCAGATCCCCGCGGGCGTACCGCACCAGCTCGCGCCCTACGTCACCGACGGCCCGCAGCTCCACCGCACCCCTGACGGTGCCCTCCTCATGCTCTGGTCGACGTACGAGAAGGACACGGCCGGTGCGGACGGCACCGTCAGCGGCGGATACGTACAGACCTACGCCGTCTCCACGTCCGGTGAGCTGACCGGGCCCTGGGAGCAGCGCCGGCCGCTGGTCCGGGACGACAGCGGGCACGGGATGCTGTTCCGGGCCTTCGACGGCCGGCTGATGATGATCCTCCACCGGCCCTTCGAGAACGCGCGCGGAAAGCTGTACGAGATGGCAATCGACGGTGACGAGCTGCGGGTGCTGCGGCAGTGCACCGACCTCGACGGCGACGGGATCGGCGCCTGAGATCCGTATGCGAAGGTGCTCAACCGGGCGGGATGGTTGCCACTCCGTCGGCCCGGGAGGGCGCCGCACGCCGACTCACGACCCGCCGGCCTCAGATCGCCTCGCGGATCGCCTGTTCGAAGCCCTCGACATGGCTGCGGGCGAGCCGCGCCGCCGTGTCCGGGTCGCCGGAGACGATCGCCTCGATCAGCGGTCCGTGCTCCCCGACATGGCCGGCCATGTCGGCGAGCCGGTCCACGAACAGGCACCAGATGCGGGTCGCGAGGTTGTCGTGGCGGACGAGGGTGTCCTCCAGGAACGGGTTGTGCGTGGCCGTGTAGATGGCGCGGTGGACCTGGAGGTCCAGGTGCATCAGCTCGGCGGAGTCCCGCCCGGGAGCCCCGGCGGTGTCGAGTTCCCGCCGTAGGGCCGTCAGGTTCGCCCGGTCGGTGGCCGTGGCGCGGCGGGCGGCCTGCGCCGCGGCCAGGGGTTCCAGTTCCTGGCGCACCTCGGAGATGTGGGCGAGGTCGGTGATGTTGACCTCGGTGGCGAAGGTGCCGCGCCGGGGGTAGGTGGTGATCAGGCGCTCGTACTGGAGCCGCTTGAGCGCCTCGCGCACCGGTGTGCGTCCGACGCCGAGGGACTGCCCCAGCTGCTCCTCGTTGATCGGCGCTCCGGGCCGGATCTCCAGCATGACGAGCCGGTCCCGGATGGCGCGGTACGCGCGCTCGGCGAGCGACAGCTCCTCGATCTCGGTCGCGACCTGCTCCATGGATGCCCCCTTGACCTGTGCGGCGAGCTCCCATACCTTACCGCACAGGCTGATATATCAGTTGCTCATTAGCTGGCTCTCAGGATGGTGCACAGATGGCAACGAGTACGTCGCTCACCACGCCCGCCTCGCCGCTCTCCCTCCCCCTCAGCGAACTCGACCCGGACGTCGCCGACGCGGTGGCCGCCGAGCTGCACCGCCAGCAGTCCACCCTTGAGATGATCGCCTCGGAGAACTTCGCCCCGGCCGCTGTGATGGAGGCCCAGGGCTCGGTCCTGACCAACAAGTACGCCGAGGGCTACCCGGGCCGCCGCTACTACGGCGGCTGCGAACACGTCGACGTCATCGAGCAGTTGGCCATCACCCGGGTGAAGGAGCTCTTCGGCGCCGAGGCCGCGAACGTCCAGCCGCACTCGGGCGCCCAGGCCAACGCGGCCGCGATGTCCGCCCTGCTGAAGCCCGGTGACACGATCCTCGGCCTGGACCTGGCACACGGCGGGCACCTGACCCACGGCATGCGCCTCAACTTCTCGGGCAAGCTGTACAACGTCGTGCCGTACCACGTGCGCGCGTCCGACCTGCGCATCGACATGGACGAGGTCGAGCAGCTCGCCCTCGCGCACCGGCCGAAGATGATCGTCGCGGGCTGGTCGGCCTACCCCCGACAGCTGGACTTCGCCGGGTTCCGCCGGATCGCCGACGCGGTGGGCGCATATCTGCTGGTGGACATGGCGCACTTCGCCGGTCTGGTGGCCGCGGGCCTGCACCCGAACCCGGTGCCGTACGCCGACGTCGTCACGACCACCACCCACAAGACCCTCGGCGGCCCGCGCGGCGGTGTCATCCTCAGCCGCGCCGACCTGGCCAAGAAGATCAACTCGGCGGTCTTCCCCGGCCAGCAGGGCGGCCCGCTGGAGCACGTGATCGCGGCGAAGGCGGTGGCCTTCAAGGTGGCTTCCTCGGACGAGTTCAAGGAGCGCCAGCGGCGCACGCTGCGGGGAGCGAAGATCCTCGCCGGACGGCTGCTGGCCGACGATGTCGCCGAGGCCGGGATCACCGTGCTGACCGGCGGCACCGAAGTCCACCTGGTCCTCGTCGACCTGCGGAACTCCGAGCTCGACGGGAAGCAGGCCGAGGACCTGCTGCACCGCGTCGGCATCACCGTCAACCGCAACGCGGTCCCGTTCGACCCGCGCCCGCCGATGGTCTCGTCGGGCCTGCGGATCGGTACGCCGGCCCTGGCCACCCGCGGCTTCGGCGAGACGGAGTTCCGCGAGGTCGCCGACATCATCGCCGAGACCCTGAAGGGCGAACGCTCCGAGGACGAACTGCGCGCCCGGGTCGAGAAGCTCGCCGCCGCCTTCCCGCTCTACCCCCACCTCGACGGAGGCCCGGCATGACCGCCGAACCGCTGCCGGAACACCCGGACTTCCTCTGGCGCAACCCCGAGCCGCGCTCCTCGTACGACGTCGTCATCGTCGGCGCGGGCGGCCACGGCCTCGCCACCGCGTACTACCTCGCCAAGAACCACGGCGTCACCAATGTGGCCGTCCTGGAGAAGGGCTGGCTCGCGGGCGGCAACATGGCCCGCAACACCACGATCATCCGGTCCAACTACCTGTGGGACGAGAGCGCGGCGATCTACGAACACGCGCTGAAGCTGTGGGAACAGCTCCCGGAGGAGCTGGACTACGACTTCCTGTTCAGCCAGCGCGGTGTCCTCAACCTCGCACACACCTTGCAGGACGTCCGCGAGGGCGTGCGCCGCGTCAACGCCAACCGCCTCAACGGGGTCGACGCCGAATGGCTGGAGCCCAAGGAGGTCGCCAAGGTCTGCCCCATCCTCAACGTCTCGTCCCGCACCCGGTATCCGGTGCTCGGCGCCACCTTCCAGCCCCGGGCCGGCATCGCCAAGCACGACCACGTCGCCTGGGCGCTGGCCCGCCGCGCCGACGAACTGGGCGTGGACCTGATCCAGGGCTGCGAGGTCACCGGCTTCCTGAAGGACGGCGACCGGGTCGTGGGCGTCGACACCAACCGCGGCCGCATCCACGCCGGCCGGGTCGGTCTCGCGGCCGCCGGACACAGCAGCGTGCTGGCCGAGCGGGCGGGCATCCGGCTGCCGGTGCAGTCCCACCCGTTGCAGGCCCTGGTCTCCGAGCTGCACGAGCCGGTGCATCCGACGGTCGTCATGTCGAACCACGTGCACGTCTACGTCTCGCAGGCCCACAAGGGCGAGCTGGTGATGGGCGCGGGCGTCGACTCCTACAACGGCTACGGCCAGCGCGGCTCGTTCCATGTGATCGAGCAGCAGATGGCGGCCGCCGTCGAACTGTTCCCGGTCTTCGCGCGGGCGCATGTGCTGCGCACCTGGGGCGGCATCGTCGACGTCACCCCGGACGCCTCACCGATCATCGGCAGCACACCGGTCGAGAACCTCTACGTCAACTGCGGCTGGGGAACCGGCGGTTTCAAGGCGACCCCGGCGGCCGGCTGGACCTTCGCGCACACCATCGCCACGGGCGAACCGCATCCGCTGAACGCCCCGTTCGCCCTGGACCGTTTCACGAGCGGCGCGTTGATCGACGAGCACGGCGCCGCGGCCGTGGCCCATTAAGGCATTGAGGCATCGAGGCATCGAGGCATTGAGGAGAACACCGTGCTGCTGATCACCTGCCCATGGTGCGGACCGCGGAACGAGACCGAGTACCACTACGGCGGTCAGGCCCACGTCCCCCACCCCGAGTCCCCCGCCGACCTCACCGACGAGCAGTGGGCCGAGTACGTCTTCTACCGCGACAACCCCAAGGGCCCCTTCGCGGAGCGGTGGATGCACGGCATCGGCTGCCGCCGCTGGTTCAACGTCCTGCGGGACACCGCCACCCACGAGGTGCTGACCTCGTACCGGCCCGACGAGCCACGCCCCGGAGGGAACCGATGACCGACCAGAGCTTCCGGCTGCCGCGAGGCGGCCGTGTCGACCGCGGCACCCTGCTGCGATTCACCGTCGACGGACGGGAGCTGACCGGCCACCCCGGCGACACCCTCGCTTCGGCGATGCTGGCGAACGGGCTCGTCGAGGTCGCCCCCTCGCTCTACCGCGACCGCCCGCGCGGCGTCCTCACCGCGGGCGTCGAGGAGCCCAACGCCCTGGTGCAGCTGGGCGGTTCGTGCTCGGAGGGCATGCTCCCGGCCACGACCGTCGAGCTGTACGACGGCCTGTCCGCCACCACGCTCTCCGGGATGGGCCGCCTCGACCCCACTCCGGATCCCGCCGTCTACGACAAGAAGTACGTCCACACCGACGTCCTGGTCGTCGGCGCCGGACCGGCCGGCCTCACGGCGGCTGCCGCTGCCGCCGCCTCCGGCGCCCGCGTGATCCTCGTCGACGAGCAGCCCGCGTCCGGTGTCGGCGAGTGGGCCGACGAGTTGCGCGCGACGCTCGACGCGGCCCCCGAGGCCGTCGTACTGCATCGGACGACGGCTTTCGGGTCGTACGACGACAACTACGTGCTGGCGCTGGAGCGACGCACCGATCACCTCGGCGCGGCCGCTCCCGAGGGCGTCTCACGGCAGCGGCTGTGGCACATCCGGGCCGGGCAAGTGGTCCTGGCGACCGGCGCACACGAGCGTCCGCTGGTCTTCGCCGGCAACGACCGGCCCGGCGTGATGCTCGCCGGGGCCGTGCGCACCTACCTCGACCGGTATGCCGTGGCGCCGGGTTCCCGGGCCGTGGTGAGCACGACCAACGACAGCGCCTACGACACGGTCGCCGACCTGTGCGCGGCCGGGATCCCCGTCGCCGTCGTCGTGGACGCGCGCCCCGAACTGTCCGACCGGGCAGCGGAGGTGGCCGCGGCGACCGGGGTCCGGGTGCTGACGGGCAGTGCGGTGGTCGACACGGCGGGCGAGCACCGGCTCACCGGCGTCACCGTGCAGGCCCTCGACGGCGAGGACCAACTCACCGGTGAGCCCGAGTCATTCACCTGTGATCTGCTCGCCGTGTCGGGCGGCTGGAGTCCGGTGGTGCATCTGCACAGCCAGCGTCAGGGCACACTGCGCTGGGACTCCGGGCTCGCCGCCTTCGTGCCGGACGGGGCCGTACGGAATCAGCAGGTGGTGGGGGCGGCCCGGGGGACGTACGACCTGGAGGGCTGTCTGGCCGAGGGGGCACGGGCCGGAGCACTGGCGGCGACGGCGGCGGGGTTCCCGGTGGCCGTACCGGTCGAGGTCGCGCGGCCCGCGTCCGCCCCGACGCGCGCCCTGTGGTTGGTGCCCGCCCCCGAGGGCGAACCCGGCACCTGGGACAGCCACTTCGTCGATCTCCAGCGCGATGTCACGGTCGCCGACGTCTGGCGCTCCACCGGCGCCGGCATGCGCGGGGTCGAGCACGTCAAGCGGTACACCTCGCTCGGCACGGCGAACGACCAGGGCAAGACGTCCGGCGTCAACGCCATCGGGGTGATCGCCGAGGCCCTGGGCGGTTCGCTCGGCGAGATCGGCACGACGGCCTACCGGGCGCCGTACACGCCGATCGCCTTCGCCGCCCTGGCCGGGCGTGAGCGCGGCGAGCTGTTCGACCCGGAGCGGACCACGTCGATCCACAGCTGGCATGTGGCGCACGGCGCGGAGTTCGAGGACGTCGGGCAGTGGAAGCGCCCCCGGTACTACCCGCGGGCCGGTGAGGACATGGACGCGGCCGTGGCGCGCGAGTGCCGGGCGGCCCGGGAGGGGGTGGCGTTCATGGACGCCTCCACCCTCGGCAAGATCGAGATCTGGGGCGCGGACGCGGGCGAGTTCCTCAACCGGATCTACACGAACGCCTTCAAGAAGCTCAAGCCGGGCACGGGACGCTACGGCGTGATGTGCAAGCCCGACGGCATGATCTTCGACGACGGTGTGACCCTGCGCCTCGACGACAACCGCTACTTCATGACCACCACGACCGGCGGTGCCGCGAACGTCCTGGACTGGCTGGAGGAGTGGCTGCAGACCGAGTGGCCCGAGCTCGACGTGCACTGCACCTCGGTGACCGAGCAGTGGGCGACGATCGCTGTCGTCGGTCCGCAGTCGCGCGAGGTCGTCGCACGTCTGGCCCCCGACGTCGATCTGTCCGTCGAGGCCTTCCCCTTCATGGCCTTCCGCGAGACGACCCTGGCCTCCGGCACTCCGGCCCGGATCTGCCGGATCTCCTTCTCCGGCGAACTCGCCTTCGAGATCAACGTCTCCGCCTGGTACGGCTTGGCGGTCTGGGAGGAGGTCGACGCGGCCGGCCGGCCGTACGGCATCACCCCGTACGGCACCGAGACGATGCACGTCCTGCGGGCCGAGAAGGGCTACATCATCGTCGGCCAGGACACCGACGGGACGGTCACCCCGCAGGACGCGGGCATGGGCTGGGTGGTCTCCAAGCAGAAGGACTTCATCGGCAAGCGGTCCTTCGCCCGCGCCGACACCGCCCGCAGCGACCGCAAGCAACTGGTCGGCCTGCTCCCGGCCGACCGCACGACCCGGCTGCCGGAGGGCACCCAACTCGTCGCGCCGGACGTGGACTTGGCGAACGTGCCCGTGCCGATGCTCGGCCATGTCACCTCCAGCTACCACAGCCCGGCGCTCGGCCGCCCCTTCGCCCTCGCCCTCGTCGCCGACGGACAGGCGAGGAAGGGCCAGATCCTGCTCGCCCCGGTGGGCGAGGCGCTGGTGCCGGTCGAGGTGACCGACTTCGTCCTCTACGACCCCGAAGGGACCCGGCGAGATGGCTGAACCGATCATGACGGGACCGGTGGCCCTGCGCACCAGTCCCCTGTCCCACCTCCAGGAGCGGATGCGCGCCGCCGCCGTCGCCGGTGCCCAGAGCGTCACGCTGACCGAGGTGCCGTTCCTCACGATGGTGAACGTGCGGGTCGACCCCACGTCCGCGGCGGCCCACCGGATCGGCAGGACGCTCGGGGCGCCGCTCCCCCGCCGGTGCGGCGACACCGCCGCCTCGGGCCTCCATACGCTCATGTGGCTCGGCCCCGACGAGTGGCTCGTGCTGTCGTCCCGTGCCGACGCGGGCACCGTCACCGCCCAGGTACGGCAGGCCCTCGACGGCGCCCCCGGCTCGGTCGTGGACGTCTCGGCGAACCGCACCACGCTGGAGCTGAGCGGCCCGTCCGCCCGGCAGGTGCTGGAGAAGGGCTGCCCGCTGGACCTGCACCCCCGCGCCTTCGGCCCCGGCCACGCGGTGTCGACGACGGTCGGCCCGATCCCGGTACTGCTCTGGCAGACCGACGACGCTCCGGCATTCCGCCTGCTGCCGCGGTCGTCGTTCGCCGACTACCTGGCCCGCTGGCTCATCGACGCGATGAGCGAGTACGGCGGGCCCCGGGTCGCCTGACGGGCACCGCACGGAATACGGACACGGAATACGGAAAGGGCCGTTTTCTCATCCCTGAGAAAACGGCCTCCGACCTGCGTGAAGCTGGTCGGGACGACAGGATTTGAACCTGCGACCCCTTGACCCCCAGTCAAGTGCGCTACCAAGCTGCGCCACGTCCCGGTGCCCGTCTGACCTGGGGTTTCCCCCGGCCGAACGTGCAAAGAAACCATACCGCACTCGCGTCGGTGATCGCGCACCCCTTTCGCCCTCGTCCTCGATCGCGGCCAGACGGGCACGCACCCACGCGAACTGCGGCTCGTGGTCGGAGTGTCCGGAACTTCCCCGGCTCGGCCAGCACCGGCTTCTCGCGCTCGTCCTTGGGGCAGCGCACGGCGACGGACGTCTCGTCCTCGGGCAGCGTGGCGAACATCTTCCCCGCGACCCGGAACGTGGGCATGCTCCAGGCGATCCGCCTAAGGCGGGTGACAGCTTGGGGGCTGAAATCTTCTGGCGTGTCCGGGGTCTCGCCGATGCCGTGTACGAACCCCTCGGGGGCCGTTGAGGACCCTGGAGAAGGTCGCGCAGCTCAGGTGAAGGACAGCAGCATGTTCGTCTCGCCGATGGCCAGGGCGGTGCCGACGACGCAGAACAGGCATTGAACGGCGCTGGTGATCGGCATGCGCAGTCGTGTGTGCACGTAGCACGACACGGCGAGCGCACACGGGATGAACCAGACCACGATCAGCTGAAGCGGTGACACCTCCTCGCTCTTGGCGGTACCCCCCGGCGGCCCCGAGTGCGACATCCCGACGATGAACATCAACAGAGCCACTCCCGCCAGGGCCGCGGCATCGGCCACCGCCAGCAGCAGCGCGACCGCGGTATCGGTCAGCCGAGAGGGCCGCGGCCTCCCCGCCCCGGTGCCCTCGTCCTCATCCGTGCCGGACCGCCCGCCGACGCGTCGGCGCAGTCCGCCGATGCCGTTCCGGGTTCTCTCCCACCAGACCACTGCTCGACTGCACCATGGAGGCGGCGATTCCGCCCCGTCCGGTAGATAACGACTCGGCTTCTGGAGAGCGTCGGCGCATGGCGCCCCGCCTCGGACACCGCGGCCTGTCGCTACCGTGCCGTCTCCTCCTCGATGTCGCGGACCAGGTCGATGGCCCGGCCCAGGGTGGCGAGTCGGGCGTCGAGGGTTTCGCCGGCGGGATAGAAGCGGACGGTGTCGACCCCTACGTCGCGCCACACGCGCAACCGCTCGCGCACCATGTCCTCGGTTCCGATGAGCGTGGTCGCCAGCACCATCTCGTCGGTGACCAGGTCGGCCGCGCCGTCCCGGTCTCCGGCCTGCCAGCGGGTCCGGACCTCGGCCGCCACCTCGGCCCATCCCTGGCGGCTGTACGCGTTGTTGTAGAAGTTGGTGGTCGCGGAGCCCATGCCGCCGAGGCTGAAGGCCAGCTCCTTCTTGCGCCCGGCCACCATCGCGCGCAGCGCGTCCTCGTCGTCCGCGAAGGCGACCTCGGCACCCTGGCAGATGTCGAGGTCGGAGCGGGTGCGGCCGGCAGCGGCCAAGCCCTGGTCCAGGTGGTCGTAGTACGCCTCCTTGGCGCCCTCGGGTACGAAGCTGGTGCCCAGCCAGCCGTCGGCGATCTCGCCGGTCAGGTGCAGCATCTTCGGCGAGAGAGTGGCCAGGTAGACGGGGATGTCGTACTCGGCACGCATCGACAGACGCATGGGCTTGGTGTTCCCGCCGGGCAGCGGGATCTGGAATTCCCGCCCGAGGTAGGAGACCTTCTCCCCAGCGGCGGCCTGTCGCACGATGTCGACGGTCTCGGACATCCGTGACAGCGGCCGGTCGAACGGGACGCCGTGCAGACCTTCGATCACCTGTGGTCCGGAGGGGCCGAGCCCCAGGAGAAAACGCCCCTCGGAGATCTGCGACAGCGTGATCGCGGCGCGGGCGATGGCCATCGGAGTCCGGGTGCCGAGCTGGATGATTCCGGAGCCGAGCAGCATGCGCTCGGTCCTTGCGGCGAGGTAGCCCAGGGGCGAGGGCGCCTCGGAGCCCCAGGCCTCCGCGACCCAGCAGATGTCCAAGCCGAGCTTCTCCGATTCGGCGACGTAGTCGACGATCTCGCGCCAGTCGCCTCCGGAGGCTTCGATCGTGGTCGACGTCCGCATCACAGACCCGCCTCTCCTGAGCCCTGGGTACCCTCGGCCAGTTTCTTGACCATTTCGAGGGTGGCGGCCATGTTGGTCTCGAACTCCCGCATACGGACGAAGACGATCTTCTGCTCCTTCTCCGGCATGCGATCAATGGCGATGGAGAGGCCCGAACGGCCCGGCCCCATCTGCATCCACTGCGTGAGGAGAGTGCCGCCGTCCTGCGGTTTCAGGGTGAACCGCCACACAGCCGTGGGGTGTTGTGGGTCCTCGACCGCCCAGGCGAGCACGCTCGGCGGCTTGTGTTCAACGATGTGGGACGTGGTGGCCCACTCCCCAAGCGCTTCGTGCCGGCTTCGCCCGACGAAGCGGGCGCCGAGTGCGGGGCTGCTCCTCCCGTCCAGCCATTCCACCGACTGCAGCTCAGGGCTCATGCGCGGCATCAGCTCGATGTCGGACACCAGCGCCCACACCTGTGCTGGCGCTGCGGCGATCCAGGTGTGTACCTCTGCTGTCGGCTTGTCCGCATAGCGCGCGCCCGTCCACTCCATGATCCCGCAGCCTCCTTGCCACCAGGAACGCCCACTTGAGCGCTTGACCAGTAAAGTTGCGTAGAAAGACTTACTTGTCAAGGGGTGGCACGACTACCACGGGGCCGCCGGTCAGCCCTCGAATCGCTCCCGCACATCCGGCCGTTCGGCCAGATGCGGTGGATAACCCGGACCCATCACGGAACGGGTGTTGTCCGCGGTCATGGGCTCCCCGCAGCCGGCGCACACCACCTCGGCATGGGTTTCCTGCCCGCACACCTCGTGACGTGTGACCACCGGCGGCCCCGCCTCACCGGCGAGCCAGCGATCTCCCCACCGGTTCATCACCAGGAGCACGCCGTAGAAGTCGCGCCCCTTCTCGGTGAGCACGTAGTCGTAGCGGACCGGCTCCGTCTGGTACGGCCGTTTCTCGAGCAGACCTTCCCCCACCAGTCGGCGCAGCCGGTCGGTGAGGGTGTTGCGGGCGATCCCCAGCGACTCCTGGAACGAGTCGAAGCGCCTGATCCCGTAGAACGCCTCACGCAGCACCAACGGGGTCCACCAGTCGCCGAGCAGGTCCATGGTCCGCGCGATCGAGCAGGGCCACTGCGCAAAGGATGTCCGCCTCATGACCGCCAGCATAGGTTAGTCCAGTCGTGAGACCCAGCAGGTGGACGGAGCCAGCGACCGGTGCCCGGCGTCTTGTCGGCGACCCGTCGGTGCTCGAGCCCGCCGTGATCGGCGTACCCGACGAGAAGTGGGGCGAGGTGGGCGTCGCGTACGTCCAGCCCCGACCGGGAGCGACCGTCGAACCGTCGGCGCTGGAAGCCCTCTGCGCGCGCAGCCTTGCCGGCCACAAGCGCCCGACGGCGTTCCTCGTGGTGGACGCCATGCCGCCATGCCGAAGAACGCGGTCGGCAAGATCGACAAAGCCCCGTTGCATGCGCGACATACCGCCCTCTCTGCCTGGTCCTGATCAACGCGCGTGGCTCTGTCGGGTGTCTCGGTGGACAGCCCAATGGGGTCGTCACACCCAAGGGCGTGGACCGCGCGCTCTTGTGAAGCTGCTGATACCTCGACGGCGCAGGGCCGGCGGTCCCGGCTACCGGCCTTGCAGCGGAAGACGCTCGGCCGGCGTCACGGTCGCGGCCTGAAGCCGGATCTGACGGCCGGCCCATCCGGTGACGGCGGGGCCGGCCTTCGAGCTGTCCAGCCGTTCAGGCTCATTCGCCGTGCGGAGGCGTCACAGCGTGGTCGAAACCCCCTCGGGCTGCTGACCCGTCCGACCGACGCTCACCCGGTCGACGCTCACCCGGCCGAGGTGACACCGGCTCAGTCATGGGGCGGAGTCACCGGTTCAGTCCACTGGCCAGGAAAGGCCTCAGATGCGCCAGCAGCGCCTCTGGTCGCTCCTCCGGGATGAAGTGCCCGCACTCCGGGATCTCGGCACCGGTGACGTCGTCCGCGTAGGCACGCCAGATCTCCAGGGTCGGCAGGCGGGAAGGCAGCCCCACGGAACCCCACAGCGCCAGCAGCGGCATGGTGAGGCGGCGGCCCTCGGCGGCGTCGATGTCGTCGAGCGCGGTGTCCTCCTCCATGGCGCGGTAGTCGTCAAGGCTCGCCCGTAGGGCGCCCGGGCGCGAGAACGCACGGACGTAGCCGTCGACCGCGTCGGCCGTGAGTCCGTGGCGGTTGTAGGTCCACCGCTCGAAGAAGTACTCCAGATACCCGCGAATGTCCTGCCCCACCAGGCGCTCGGGCAGATCGGGCTGCATGTGGAACAGCCAGTGCCAGTACCCGCCGGCGAGCGAGGCGTCCAGGCGGCGGAACATCTCCCGGGTGGGAACGATATCGAGTACGGCCAACCGCTCCACCTGGTCCGGGCGGTCCAGCGCCCAGCGATGCCCCACGCGAGCGCCGCGGTCGTGGCCCACGACCATGGCCCGCTCGAAACCGAGCCGCTCGACGAGACCTGCCATGTCGGCAGCCATACGGCGCTTGCCGTAACCAGTGGTGGGCTTGTCGCTCAGGCCGTATCCGCGCAGGTCCGGCGCCACGACCGTGAACTCGGCGGCGAGATCCGCCAGGACCGGCCGCCAGCAGTCGGAGGTCTGCGGCCAGCCGTGGAGCAGGACGAGCAGAGGTCCGGCCCCGGCTCGGAGGTAGTGCAGGCGGACCCCGTCCACCTGCGTCACCCCGTTCGTGACGGTCGGCTGTCCCATGGATGCACCTTCCTGACACGAGCCGGCGTGAGCTAACCGCCTGAGACGGTTAAGCTAGCGTGCAGAATGAAGGCGTGGCAACGGACGACACATGGATCTGGGACGGCGGACGGGTCTGCCTGGACTTCGCCAACACCCTCCGAAGCCGGTGGAGAACGACTCCGGTGGAAACCCTCCGGGAACCGGACGACCTGACGGGCTGGCTCCGGGACGCCCTTCTCCTCGCAC
>NZ_JBHVYZ010000020.1:68867-120022 GCF_042880295.1 Streptomyces sp. NPDC058307 | reverse complement strand
TTGCCCCACCCACCCCCCCATCCCTGCCCTGGGTGTGGGGGGGGGGGCCCCCCGGTGACGCCGCCCCCCCCCACCCCCATGTCACCGACAGTTTGGCAGTTGCCAGAGCAATTGTCAATTTTTGGCAATGACCCATGAGTCGGGTGGCAATGCCCAGGCATCCGTTACGGATTTTCGATCATGTCGGCGGTCACGGCCAGTCGATTACCGGAGCACCCGAATGTGCCAGCGAGGCCGTCTGGACCGGACTGGTCGCCCCCGTCGCGGCCTGGCCGTGGCTGATGGTGAAGGTGAGCGCGACCAGAGCGAGAACGGCGCCAAGTCGGTGCAAACATCGCATTCGGTGGATCCCCTCGTAGGCATGGGAGAGCGTTGCTGCTGTGGTGTCCGAGCCGGACGTGACGTCAAGCTAGCGGCTAGGCACAGGATTTGACAAGGTGTTGCCAAAATTCCGAGCATTGTGGAAAGGTGATGCCATCAGCGTGACAATATGTGGTTGGCAAAGCGGTCCGCTGCGGCTCGCCGCTGGGGCGATCGGGCAATCCGAGGAGTGAACCGATGGTGAATGCGCTGGAAGATCCCGGGAGCCGTCTGGTCGTGGTGGTGAACGGCGAAGGGCAGCACGCGCTCTGGCCGGACCACTGCGCCGTGCCCGTCGGCTGGACTGCCGTACACGGCCCGGCGGACCGGTCGACATGCGTCGCCTACGTCGACGCGCACTGGACGGACATGAGGCCGCTGAGCCTCCGCTTTTCCATGGAGCGACGGCCACCCGTGGAGTGACGGCCACCAGTCCCGCCGCCCTCTCCGCCTCTCCCTCCCATCCCACTCCCGCCGAAACCGGAGGTACGCCGTGCAGGCACCCCATCCGCCCGGCCCCCTCTTCCGGAACAGGGCGTTCGCCTTGTTCTGGTCGAGCCAGTCGATCTCTTTCCTGGGCACACAGGTCACCTATGTGGCACTGCCCCTCACCGCGGTCGTCGTCCTGCATGCGTCACCGATGGAGGCCGGTCTGCTGAGCGCCCTGGAGACGCTTCCCTTCCTGCTGTTCGGGCTCTTCGTCGGTGTCCTGGTGGACCGACGGGCCCGGCGGCCCATCCTGATCACGGCGAACGCGATCAGGTTCGCCGCGCTCGCCTGGATCCCCGTGGCCTACTCGCTCGACGTGCTGACGGTCCCCCAGCTCCTCGTCGTGACCTTCCTCGTGGGCGTCATGACCGTCTTCTTCGAGATCGCCTACATGTCCTATCTCCCAGGACTGGTCGGTCGTGAGCGGCTGATGGAGGCCAACGGCAAACTTCAGGCCTCCGCCTCGACCGCCGAGGTCGCGGGTCCGGGCATCGCCGGCGGACTGATCGGCGTGATGAGCGCTCCCGTGGTGATCGCCATCGACGCCGTGAGCTATCTGATCTCGGCTCTCGCCCTGATCAGACTGCCTGCGGACGCCGCACCCCAGGCCGAGGGGGAGGCCGAGGGCAAACAGTCGGTCTGGGCCTCGCTCCGCGAGGGATTCGCCGTCGTCGGGCGCAGCCCCCTGCTCCGCTGGTGCACCGTCGCGGTCTTCTTCCTCAGCCTGTTCTTCAGCTCGATCATGGCTGTCTACTTCCTCTACCTCATCCGTGAGGTGGGACTCGCTTCGACGGCGGTGGGACTGATCGTGGCCGGCGGCAGCGTCGGCGGCCTCGTCGGCGCCCTGCTGTCCGAGCGGCTGAACGCCCTGCTGGGCATCGGCCCGACCCTGGCGGCAGCCGTGGCTTTGCCCGGCGTCGGCTTTCTCCTGCTCGCCACCGTGGACGGGGACTCCCTCGGTTCCGCCGCGCTGGCCGGAGTCGCCACCTTCATCGGGTTCTTCGGCATTCCCGTGTGGGACGTGACCGTGATCAGCTTCCGTCAGTCGATCACCCCCGAGCATCTGCAGGGCCGGGTGAACGCGACTGTGCGCTCGCTCTCGTGGGGAACCCTGTCACTGGGCTCCCTGATGGGCGGTGCCCTGGCCAGTGCCTGGGGCCTGCGCGAGACGGTCGTCGTGTCCGCGGTCGGACTGTTCGTGCCCTCCCTGGTCGTACTCCTGTCCCCGGTGCGCGCGATGCGGCACCTGTCCGAGCAGGTGGACGGGCCGGCGCAGCCGAGCCCGGTCAGCACCTCCTGAGAATCCCGTCCGGCGAGCAGGCCGGATCCGAATCCTCGGCTCCGTCCCCCGGTGAGCCATGTCCTTTGAAGGAGAAGCCCGACGTGGCGGACATCGCACACGAGCGGTACCGGTCCGACGAAGCGCCCTCGTTGCCCGGATTCCCCGCCGACCGCCCGCGGTCCTCGACGCGCCGTGAACCGCGCGACTCGGTGAGGGTCACACTCGGCGCCCTGATCGCACGGCGTCTGGGCCGGGTCGCCGCCGCCCACGACACCGACCGGTTCACCACGCTGACGGCGGTGTTCACCCTGCTGGCGGGCCGTTGCGCGGGAGTGGCCGACGTCTGCGTCGGTGTGCCGGTCGGGGCCCACCCGTACGACCCGCTGGTGCTGCGTTCCCGTTGGGAGGACACACGGACCTTCGGGGAGTTCCTGACGGAGGTCCGGGACGGCTTGCGGGACGCCGCCGAGCGCCCGCACGAGCGCGACGACTCCACCCGGACGGCGCCGTTCCGGCTGATGACGGCGATGCGGGACGCGTACCCCGCCCAGTCCCCCCGCCCCGCCCAGCCCTCGTCCCCCACCCCCACCTCCGACCTCACCCTGTTCTGGAACGGGCTGTCACCTGACGGCACCCTGTGCGGCACGATCGAGTACGACACCGCCCTCTTCGACCGGGCGACCGTGGAACGGTTCGCGGACCACTTCACGGCCCTGCTGGAGTCCGCCCTCGACTCGCCCGCGTCGCCCCTGTACCGGCTCGTGCACACGACCGCTGAGGAGCGGGCGCAGCTCGCCGCGTGGGGATCGGAACCGGTACGGACGGCCGCCGTCAGCGTGGTCGAGGCACTACGCGACCGGTCCCGGACCGCCCCGGACGCCGTGGCGTTGGTGTTCCGGGACGGAACCCTGACCTATGGAGAGCTCCATGCCCGGGCCGAGCGCATGGCGACAGCCCTCCTGGAACGCGGAGTACGGGCGGAGAGCGCCGTCGGACTCGCCATGGAGGCCTCGGCCTCGCTGGTCGTCGCGATGCTGGCGGTGCTGCTGGCCGGCGCCGCGTACGTGCCGCTCGACCCGGGGCATCCCGACGCACGGCTGGCCCACATGGTGGCGGACAGCCGTACCTGCCTGGTGATCGCCGACCGCGACGTCTCCTTCGGAGGCGACGTCCCCGTGGTCCCGGTCGGCGAACTGCGGGCGGGGCCTGTAGGAACGGCGCAACTCCCGCCGCCGCATCCCGACCAACAGGCCTGTGTGCTCTACACCTCGGGCTCGACCGGCCTCCCCAAGGGCGTCGCCATCACCCACCGCGGGATCGTGCGCCTGGTCCGCGACACCGACTACCTCGGCTGGGACTCCTCCGACGTGGTGGGCCAGGTCGCCAACACCTCGTTCGACGCGGCCACCTTCGAGATCTGGGGGGCACTGCTGAACGGCGCGCGGCTGGTGGGCGTCCCCAAGGACGACGTCCTCTCACCCCCGGCGCTCCGCCGGCGCATCGAGGCCGACGGACTCACCTCGATGCTGCTCACCACCGCCCTGTTCCACAAGTGCGCCGACGCGGACCCGGCGATGTTCCGGCCGCTGCGCACGCTCTTCTTCGGCGGCGAGGCCGCGGACGTGCGCAGGGTGCGGGCGGTGCGGAGCGCGGCTGAGGGCGTCCGGCTGGTGAACGCGTACGGCCCGACCGAGGGCACCACCATCGCGAGCTGCCACGACGTCGGCACCCCGCGCGCCGACGCCCGGGTCCCGATCGGCCGGCCGATCGCCGGAACCGACCTGTACGTCCTCGACCCCCATGGCGAGCATGCCGGCATCGGTCTGCCCGGTGAGCTCCACATCGGCGGTCCGGGCCTGGCCCGCGGATACACCGGACGCCCCGGCCTGACCGCGGAGCGGTTCGTCCCGAGCCCGTTCGGGAACGGGGAACGCCTCTACCGCACCGGGGACATCGTCCGCTGGCGGGCGGACGGCGTCCTCGAGTACCTCGGCCGCGCCGACTCCCAGGTGAAGCTCCGCGGGGTCCGTATCGAGCCGGACGAGATCGCGAACGTGCTCCGCGCCTGTCCCGGCGTGCGCGAGGCGGTCGTTGCGGTGAAGGGGGAAGGCGAGCGGCGCGCGCTGGCCGCGTATGTGGTCATGACGGACAGGGTGCGGGCCGAGCCCCGCGTCCTGCGGTCCTTCCTCGTGGAGCGGCTTCCCGCGGCGATGGTCCCGACCTGGTACGTGCCTCTTGACGAGCTGCCGGTCACACCGAACGGCAAGGCGGACCTGAAAGCGCTCCCCGAGCCGGACGAGCGGGACGGCGTCCGGTCCGGGACCCGGGTCCTGCCACGGGGCGCGACCGAGAAGCTGGTCGCCCGGGTCTGGTCGGAGCTGCTGCGGGTGGCGGAGGTCTCCGCGCACGACGACTTCTTCGTGCTCGGCGGGAACTCACTGCTCGCGGCTCAGGCGGTCACCCGCGTCGCAGCCGAACTCGGCGCCGAGCTCGGCATCCGGGACATTTTCGAGGCGCCCTCGGTGTCGGCGTTCGCGCGGCGCGCCGCAGCTGCCCGTTCCGTGCGCGCCGCCTCGCCCCTGGTCCCCGCCGGCGCGGGACCCCAGCCCCTCTCCTTCGCCCAGCGGCGCCTGTGGTTCCTCGACCGGCTCGACCCCGGCAGCCCGCTCTACAACGTCCCACTGGCCGTGACGCTCACGGGCGTCCTCGACCTGACGGCCCTGCGCCACGCCCTGCGGGCACTGGTGCGGCGCCACGCCTCGCTGCGCACCCGGCTGGTGGGAATCGCGGACGGCGACCCCGTCCAGGTGGTCGACGAGACCGGTGACGTCCGGCTGGTGGCCGAGGACCTCGGCCACCTGCCCGAGGCCGCACGGACCGCGACGGCCGCCGAGCGCGCCCGGACGGAGTCCCTGCTCCCCTTCGACCTCTCGGAGGGCCCGCTCGTCCGCTTCCGCCTGCTGCGTCTGCACGAGCGGCGGTCCGTGCTGCTGGTGACGATGCACCACGCCGTCTGTGACGGCTGGTCGGTCGGTGTACTCCTGCGCGACCTGGTGGCGCTGTACCGGGCGGGGCTCGACGGCGCGGGCGAACCGCCGGAGCTCCCGGTCCAGTACCCGGACTACGCCGTCTGGCAGTGCGCGCTCCTCGACGATCCCGACCAGAGCGGACGACTGGGCTACTGGACCGACTGTCTGGCGGGCGCGCCGCCTGTCCTCGACCTGCCCACCGACCGCCCTCGTCCCGCTTCCCCCCGCCACGTCGGCGACACGGTCGAGGTGCGGCTGTCGAGCGAACTGACGGCCCGGCTCGGCGAGGTGAGCCGACGCTTCGGCACCACCCGCTTCATGACCCTGCTCGCCGTCTTCACGCTGCTGCTGGGCCGGTACGCGGGGGTCCGGGACGTCAGCGTCGGCACGCCGGTGTCCGGCCGGACCCGTCCGGAACTCGAGGACATGATCGGGTTCTTCGTCAACACGCTGGTGCTGCGCTCCCGCTGGGACGAGGAGCAGACGTTCGCCGAGTTCCTCGCCGTCGTACGGGAGAGCGCGCTGAGCGCCTTCGAGCACCAGGACGTCCCCTTCGAACAGGTGGTGGAGGCCGTCCGGCCGCCCCGTGACCCCAGCTGGACGCCCCTGTTCCAGGTGATGATGGCGATGCAGAACGTGCCGGGGGACGCCGTCGTCGCGCCGGGGCTGTCCATGACGGTGGACGAGTCCGTCAGCCCGGTGGCGAAGTTCGACCTCACCCTGGTCTGGGAGGAGTCCTCGCTGGAGTCGGGGGCTCTGCGCGGTGCGATCGAGTATGACGTCGACCTGTTCGACCGAGCCACCGTGGAACGGCTCGCGGGCCACCTCACGACCCTGCTGGAGTCCGCGCTGGCCGCCCCCGAAGCTCGGCTCGACGAGCTGTCCCTGCTCGGCGCGGCCGAGCTGGAGGCCCTGGCGGCAGGCGCCGGTACGACGTCCGGGGCGGCGGCGGACACGCTGGTGCGGCTCCTGGCCGAGGCCTGCGCCCGCTGGGGCGAGCACACCGCGGTCAGTCAGGACGGCCGGTCCCTGACCTATGCCGAACTGGCCGCCCACTCGGACAGGATCTGCGCCCACCTGCGGGCCCGCGGCGTCCGGCCGGGCAGTACCGTCGTCGTGCGCATGGAGCGCGGACCCGCCTGGCCGGCCGCGCTGATCGGGGTCATGAAGGCCGGGGCCGCCTACGTCCCGGTCGACGTCGCAGCCCCGCAGGACCGGTTCGAACAGGTACTCGTGGACTCGCGAGCGGTCCTCGTAGTGGGCTCGTCGGAGACCGGTCGGCCCGGGTGCGGTGACCTTCCCTTCGTCTGTGCCGAAGAGGCGCTCCGCGCGGACGGGCCCGCCCCGGACGACGCGCCCTGCGCCACCTCCCCGACGGCGACGGCCTACGTCCTCTACACCTCGGGGACCACCGGCACCCCCAAGGGGGTGTGCGTGAGCCAGGGCAACCTCGCCCACACGCTGCGGGCGATCGCGGACCGCTACGGGCTGCACCCCGACGACCGGGTGCTCCAGTTCGCCTCCACCGCCTTCGACGTGGCGGCGGAGGAGCTCTTCGCCACCCTCATCCGGGGCGGCCAGGTCGTCCTGCTCCCGGCGGGACCGGTGCCCGGGATCGCGGAACTGACCGGACTGGCCCGACGGGAACGGCTGAGCGTGCTCAACCTTCCGGCGTCGTACTGGCACGAATGGGTGGCCGTGCTCGACCGGTACCCGGCGGGCGCCTGCCCCGCTCTCCGGCTCGTCGTGGTGGGCAGCGAACGGGTCGACGCCGGGCGGCTCGCGCAGTGGCGGGCCGCGGTGCCGGCCGGGGTGCGCTGGCTGAACGCCTACGGCCCGACGGAGACCACCATCACGGCCACCCTGCACGAACCGGGTCCGGGGCAGTCGTACGAGGGGACGACCGTGCCCATCGGCAGACCCCTCCCAGGGGTCCGCGCGTACGTGCTCGACGAGCGGCTCCGGCCCGTCCCGCCTGGCGTTCACGGCGACCTGTACCTGGCAGGCCCCGGAGTGGCCCTGGGCTACCTGGGAGACCCCGGGCGGACGGCGGCGTCGTTTCCGCCCGACCCGTGGGGACCGCCGGGCGAGCGCATGTACGCCACGGGCGACCGGGCCCGCGCCGCCGCCGACGGGACGCTCGAGTTCCTCGGTCGCGACGATCACCAGGTCAAGCTCCGCGGCTTCCGCATCGAACTCGGCGAGATCGAGGCCGCCCTGAACGCGCACCCGCGCGTCATGGACGCGGCGGCGGTGCTGCGCGAGGACGTTCCCGGCAGACCCGTACTGGTCGGCTACGCCGCCCGCTCCGGCGCCGTCACGGCGGCCGAACTGCGTGAGCACCTCGAACGGAAGCTGCCGGAGTACATGGTGCCCGGCCCGATCGTCCTCATGGACGCGCTGCCGCGGGGCGAACGCGGGAAGACCGACCGGCGCGCCCTGCCGCCTCCCGACCGGGCGGCAGACACCTCTGCCCGTCTACCGCTCGCCGGCGCGACGGAACGCCTTGTGGCCGCCGTGTGGAGCGAGGTCCTGGTGGTCGAACAGGTGGGCGCCGAGGACAACTTCTTCGAGGTCGGCGGGCACTCGCTGCTTCTGCTTCGGGTGCAGGCCCGGCTGACGGAACGGCTCGGACGGCAGATCCCGGTGGTGGACCTGTTCGCGTTCCCCACCGTCCGGAGCCTGGCTCGCCATCTCGCCGAGGAGGGGCGGGGCCCCTCCTCGACGGGTGACGCGGGACGCCGCCGGGCGGCCGCACGCAAGGCGCGTTCGCGCGCACAGACACCGCGGAGGACCGCGCGGTGACTTCCGACATCTTGGAGACAGGAATGACGAACGACATCCCGGACGACGGCGGAACGCCCGCCGGAGCGGTCGCCGTCGTGGGCATGGCCCTGCGATGTCCCGGCGCGGACACCCTGGACGCCTTCTGGCGGAACCTGAGCGACGGCATCGAGTCGGTCACCACGTTCACCGACGGGGAACTCCTCGCCGCGGGCGTCGCGCCGGACGAGGCCGCCCGGCCGGACTACGTGCGCCGGCTCGGTGTGCTCAGCGACATGGAGGGCTTCGACGCGGCCTTCTTCGGCTTCTCCCGGCGCGAGGCCGAGATGCTCGACCCGCAGCACCGGCTGCTGCTGGAGTGCGCCTGGGAGGCCCTGGAGCACGCCGGCAGTGCCCCGGGCGCCACGGACAAGGTCACCGGCGTCTACGCGGGCGTCGGCGAGAGCGCCTACCTGCACCGCAACCTGCTGCCCAACGGTGACCTGGTCGCACGAGTGGGTGAGTTCCAGACGGCCCTCGGCAACGACAAGGACTTCGTGCCGACGCGAGTCTCCTTCAAGCTGGACCTGCGGGGGCCGAGCGTCAGCGTCCAGACGGGGTGCTCGACGTCCCTCGTCGCCGTGCACATGGCGTGCCAGTCCCTGAACAACGGCGAGTGCGACGTGGCGCTGGCCGGCGGTGCCACTGTGATCCCGCAGCGGCGGGGACAGCTGCACGAGAAGGGCGGCATCAGGTCGTCCGACGGCCACTGCCGCGCGTTCGACGCCGCCGCGGACGGCACCGTGGCCGGCAGCGGCGCCGCCGTCGTCGCGCTCAAGCGGCTCGACGACGCCCTCGCCGACGGCGATGTGATCCACGCGGTGATCCGGGGGTCCGCCGTCAACAACGACGGCGCGCGCAAGGTCGGCTTCACCGCACCCAGCGTCGAGGGTCAGGCGGACGTGATCGCGGAGGCGCTCGCCGTCGCCGACGTCGACCCGTCCACGGTCTCGTACATAGAGACCCATGGCACCGGCACCCCGCTGGGCGACCCCGTGGAGGTGGCCGCGCTCAAGAGCGTCTTCGGCACGGACTCCACCGGCCCCTGCGCCCTCGGCTCGGTGAAGACGAACATCGGACACCTGGACACGGCGGCCGGTGCGGTCGGCCTCATCAAGGTGGTCCTCTCGCTCCGGGCCAGGAAGATTCCGCCGTCCCTGCACTTCACCGAGCCGAACCCGCGACTCGGACTGGACGACAGCCCGTTCCACGTCAACACGGCCCTGGTGCCGTGGGAGGGCGAGCGACTGCGGGCGGGCGTCAGCTCGTTCGGCATCGGCGGCACCAACGCCCACGTCGTCCTCGAAGAGGCCCCCGCGCGCACGCCCGCCGGCACAGGCCGTACCCGGCACGTCCTGCCGGTCTCCGCCGCGACTCCCACCGCGCTGGCGACGGCCGTCGACCGGCTCGCCGGTCACCTGCGGGCCAACCCGCACGAGCGCGTCGACGAGGTCGCGTACACCCTGCAGCGAGGCCGCCGCAGGCTCGCGCACCGCGGGTTCGTCGTCGCCGGCGGCGTCGACGAGGCCGTCGAGGCGCTGGCCTCCGGCGTCCCGGCGCGGCACGGTGCGGCCGGCCCGTCCCAGGACCGCGAGGTGGTCTTCGGCTTCCCCGGACAGGGCACCCAGCGTGCGGGCATGGGCCGGGCGGCCTACGCACAGGAGCCGGTGTTCCGTGCGGAGGCCGACCGGGCCGCGGCCCTGCTGCGGTCGCTGACCGACGGCGCCATCGACGTCCGGCCGGTCCTCGGTCTCGACGGCCCGGTGCCCGACGACGATGGAGCGACGGTCGACCGGACCTCGGTCGCGCAGCCGGCGCTCTTCGTCCTGGAGTACGCGCTCGCCCGGCTCTGGGAGTCCTGGGGCGTGCGCCCCGTCGCGATGGTCGGGCACAGCCTCGGCGAACTGGTGGCCGCCTGTGTCGCCGGAGTGATGTCCTTGGAGGACGCGCTGCGTCTGATCGCCGTGCGCGGCCGGCTGATGCAGTCCGCGCCATCCGGCGCGATGACGGCCGTCCCGCTGCCGGAGAGCGAGGTGGTGGCGCTGCTCGACGGTGTGGACCTCGCCGCCGTCAACGGACCACGCGAGTGTGTGGTCTCCGGCCCGGCCGACGCGATCACGGCCTTCGAGGCGCGGCTCGCCGGGCGCGGCATCGTCTCCAAGCGGCTGCGCACCTCCCATGCCTTCCACTCGCGCCTCATGGACGGCGCGGCGGCCGCGTTCGAGGAAGAGGCCGCCCGCGTGAGGCTCTCGCCTCCGCGCATTCCGTTCGTCTCCGACGTGACGGGCGACTGGATCACCGACGAGGAGGCCACGAGCCCGGCGTACTGGGCACGGCAGATCCGCGCCACGGTCCGCTTCGACGACGCCCTGAGCGCCGTCCGCGACACCGGGGCGGTGCTCCTGGAGGTCGGTCCCGGTCAGGTGCTGACCCGGCTGGCCCGGGCCGCCGGCTCCGCCGCGGTCGCGTGCCTGCCCGCCGGGGCCGGGACCGACGGGCCGCCGGAACTGCTGTCGGCCGTCGGCGAACTCTGGTGCGAGGGCGTCGCGGTGGACTGGGAGGTGCTGGCCGGCGGGGTCCGGCCGCACCGCACGGTTCTGCCGGCCTACCCCTTCGAACGCGAGCGGTGCTGGATCGACCCGCCGTCCGCCGACGCCACCGGCGGCTGCCGCTGCGGCGGCCGGACCGACCAGAGCGTGGCGGAGGAGCCCACGACACGGGAGCCGGCACAGACCGCCGCACCCGGCTACCAGGACCCGACCGAGCGGGAGGTCGCCGCGGTCTTCGCCGACCTCCTCGGCGCCCGCGCCATCGGCCCGGAGGACGGCTTCTTCGAGCTGGGCGGGCACTCGCTGCTCGCCACCCAGCTCGTCTCCCGGGTACGGGCCCTCTTCGGCGTCGACATCCCGCTGCGCACCTTCATCGAGTCGCCGACGATCCGCGGCCTGGCGCGTGCGCTGGTCGCCGCCCGCGACGAGTCCGGGGACGGCGCCCCCGCGGCACTGCCGGTCGCCGTGGCCGACCCGGCCGCCACGGCGGAGCCCTTCCCGCTGACCGATGTGCAGCAGGCCTACTGGATCGGCCGCACCGGGGTCTTCGACATCGGCAACGTCGGCATGCACGGCTACGAGGAGTTCGAGGTCACCGGCCTCGACCTGCCCCGGCTCGAGCACGCGTTCCGGCGGCTCGTCCGGCGGCACGGCATGCTCCGCGCGATCGTGCTGCCCGGGGGTGAGCAGCAGATCCTCACCGATGTACCCGACTACGTCATCGCCGCCCAGGACGTGCGGGGGCGACCGGACGACGAGGCGCGCGAGATCCTGGAGGCCACCCGCGACGCCATGTCCCACCAGGTGTTCGCGCCCGAGAGCTGGCCGCTGTTCGAGCTGCGCGCCACCCTCCTGGACGGTGACCGCACCCGCCTGCACTACAGCATCGACGGTCTGATCACCGACGCCCGTAGCTCGAACCTCCTGCTCCGCGAACTCGCCGACCTGTACCGGGACCCGGACCTCGACCTGCCCGAGGTCCAGCTCTCCTTCCGGGACTACGTCCTGGCCGAGCAGAGTCTGGAGGAGACCGACCTGTACCGCCGTGCGCAGGCGTACTGGTGCGAGCGGGTGCCGGAATTCGCCCCCGCCCCCGAGCTGCCGCTGGCCCGTGAGCCGCGCACCATCGACACGCCCCGCTTCAGCCGGGTGAGCGGAACGCTGGACGAGGAGCGCTGGAGCCGGCTCAAGGCGGTCGCGGCCCGCCGCGGCATCACCCCCACCGCGCTCACCATCGCTGCCTACAGCGAGGCGATGGCGACCTGGGCCACGCACCGCAGGTTCACGCTCAACCTGCCCATGGCCAACCGGCTTCCGCTGCACCCGGGCGTGGACGCCGTCGTCGGCGACTTCACCTCGGTGACGCTGTTGGAGGTCGACGCGGCCGGCACCGGCTCGTTCGGTGAGCGGGCGCGGGCGGTGCGGGATCAGCTGCTGACCGACATCGACTACCGCCTGTTCAGTGGTGTCCGTGTCCTGCGCGAGATCAAGAAGGTGCGCCCGGACGCGGCGATGCCGGCGGTGTTCACCAGTCTCTTCCTCGACCACGGCCAGGACACCGGCCTCGGCCGGGAGGTGTTCAGCATCTCCCAGACACCGCAGGTGTGGATCGACGCCCAGGTCTTCGAGTCGGAGGGCTCCCTGGCCCTGGACATCGACGCGGTCGACGAGCTCTTCCCCGACGGGCTGGTCGCCTCGATCCACGCCGCCACCCTGGACCTGCTGCGGTGGCTGGCCGACGACGAGGCACGGTGGAACCTGCCCCTGCCGTCGCTGCTGCCGGCCGCGGTCGCGGCGGCGCGGGATGACTACAACCGGACGGCGGGCCACCTGCCGTCGGGCCTGCTCCACGAGCCGTTCTTCGCCATGGCCGAGCGCGCTCCGGACCGTCCGGCCGTGATCACACAGACCCGGACGATGAGCTACGGCGAACTCGCCGGCCGCGCCCGGGTGATCGCCGCCCGGCTCACCGCGCTGGACATCCGGCCGAACGACCTGGTCGCCGTGGTCATGGAGAAGGGCTGGGAACAGAGCGCCGCGGTGCTCGGCATCCTGGCCTCGGGCGCGGCGTACCTGCCGGTGGACGCGGAGCTGCCCGAGGAGCGGATCCGCTTCCTGCTCGCCCAGGGGCAGGTCCGGGCCGTGCTGACCCAGTCGTGGATCGCCGGGCGGCTGACCGGGCCGCTGGGGCCGGACGGCACGGTGTTCCCCGTGGACACGCTGCCCTCCGACCCGGGCGCGCCGCCCGCCGTCCGGCCGGCCACGGAGGCCGGCGACCTCGCCTACGTGATCTTCACCTCGGGCTCGACCGGTGTGCCCAAGGGCGTGATGATCAGCCACCGTGGCGCCCTCAACACGGTCGTCGACGTGAACGACCGCTTCGGCGTCGGGGAGGACGACCGGACCCTGGCCCTGTCGTCGCTGAGTTTCGACCTGTCGGTCTACGACATCTTCGGTCCCCTGGCCGTCGGCGGCGCCGTCGTCGTCCCCGACCCGGCCTCGCACCGTGACCCGGCGGTCTGGCTCGACCTGGCCGAACGGGCCGGGGTCACCGTGTGGAACTCCGTACCGGCGCTGATGGAGCTGCTGGTCGAGCACATGACCGTGGGCGGTGCGCAGAGCGACGCGCTGCGGCTGGTGATGCTCAGCGGTGACTGGTTCCCCGTCACCTTGCCGGAGCGCATCCGACGGGTCCTGGGAACGCCGGAGATCGTGAGCCTCGGCGGTGCCACGGAGGCGTCCATCTGGTCCATCCTCCACCCTGTGGGCGAGGTGCCGGCGGACTGGCCGTCGATCCCGTACGGCCGCCCGATGCGCAACCAAACCCTCCACGTCCTCGACGAGGCGTTCGGGCCGCGGCCGACCGGTGTTCCGGGGCAGCTCTACATCGGCGGCGCCGGCCTGGCGGAGGGCTATCTGCGCGACGAGGCGAGGACCGCCGCGAGTTTCGTGCGCCACCCCGTGACGGGCGAACGCCTGTACCGTACGGGCGATCTGGGACGGTTCCTGCCCAGCGGCGAGATCGAGTTCCTCGGCCGCGAGGACTTCCAGGTCAAGCTCCAGGGGTACCGCATCGAGCTGGGCGAGATCGAGTTGGCGCTGCTCCAGCATCCCGCCGTGCGCGGCGCGGTGGCCGTCGTCCACGGCCGCCCCCAGGGAGCCAAGCGGCTGATCGCATTCGTCGTGCCCGAGGAGGGCCGGCAGGTCCCGTCGGACGTACGGGAGTTCCTCGGCGCGAAGCTGCCGGGCTACATGGTGCCCAAGACCGTCGTCGGGATCTCCGGGCTTCCGCTCACGGCCAACGGCAAGGTCGACCGGAAGGCCCTCGTGGTGCCGGACGAGCCGGACGAGCCGACGGTGTACGAGGCACCGGCCACGGTGGTCGAGAAGATCGTCGCGGACGTGTGGGTGAGCATGCTGAAGGTCGAACGGGTCGGTCGGCGGGACCACTTCTTCGAGCTCGGCGGCGACTCGCTCACTGCCATGCGCACGGTCGTGCGGCTACGCAAGGCCCTCGACGTCGAGATCCCCATCCGAGTGATCTTCGACAACCCTACGCTGGAGCGCATCGCGGCCGCGATCGACTCCGACTCCGCCCGCGCCTGTGCGGACGGCGGCGGCACGTCACGTCCGGTGGCCGGACCCGTCCGCGCGGACCACGGTGGGGCTCCGGTTCCCCTGACGTCCGCTCAGGCCCGCCTCTGGTTCCAGGACCAGCTCGTTCCGGGCAGCACCACGTACAACCTGGTCCAGCCGTTCCGCCTCGCGGGTCCGCTCGACGTCACCGCCCTGCGCGGCGCCTTCGAGATGTTCGTCGACCGGCACGACGTCCTGTCGCTGTCGTTCGAAGAGGCCGGGGACGCCCCCCACCAGATGCCCGGCACCGGCAAGCCGCTGGACTTCCAGCTCATCGACGTGTGCGACGACCCGGAGAAGCTCGCTCCGGAGCGGGTGATCACCGAGGAGGCACGCACCCCCTTCGACCTCGCGAGCGGACCGCACTTCCGGGTGAGGCTGCTGCGGATCGCACCGCGGGAGCACGTCCTGGTCGTCTCCGTGCACCACATCGTCTGGGACGCCTGGTCGACCTCTGTCATGGTCCGTGAGATCAGCGAGCTGTACCGCGGCGGGAACGCGTCCGTCCTCCCGGAACCCGGTGTGCGTTACGCCGACGTCGCTCTGTGGGAGGCCGAGCAGGCCGGCTCGGGCGAGTTCCGGCACCAGATCGACTTCTGGCGCCGCGAACTGGCCGCTCCGCTGCCCGTACTGGCCCTTCCCACCGAGGGGACGATCGAAGACTCCGAGGTCATCGAGGGGGCCCGCGCGCCGCTCGCGGTCGACCCCGTGGTGGCCGCCGGCTTCAGGGACGTCTGCACGGCCGAACGCGCGACCACGTTCATGGGGTACCTCGCCGCATGGAAGGTGCTGCTCCAGTGGTGGTGCCGCCAGCAGGACATCGTCGTGGGCGTTCCGGCCGGCCACCGCGCCCACCCGCAACTGGAGAACACGATCGGGTTTCTGGTCAACAGCCTCGCCATCCGGACGCGGTTCACGGGCGACCCCACCTTCACGGACGTGCTCAGGGAGGTCCGTGAGAAGGCGCTGGAGGCGTACGCGAACCAGGACGTGCCGTTCGACCACGTCGTCCAGGCCGTCAGGCCGGAACGCCGCTCGGGCGAGTCGGCCCCGGTGTACCGCACCTGGTTCCTGCTGGAGGACGTCCCGCTGTCCGACTGGGACATCCCCGGCGTACGTGCCGAGGAGATCGACGCGGAATTCCTTCTGTCGGTGCACGACATCAAGCTCACGCTCGTGGCCACCGCGGAAGGCGGAATGGAGGGCGGAATCGACTACCGCGTCGGCCTTTTCTCCGATTCCACCGTCCGCCGTCTGACGCACTGCCTGACTGAACTGGTGAAACTCCTGTCCACCGAACCGGACGCGAGGCTCAGCCTCGTCAACCGCACTCTGGAAAACCTGTGGGAAGGAAAGGAAGAGGCGCGGAAAAAGCGGTCATGGAACGACATCCGGTCGCAGCGGCGACCGCAGGACAACCGAGGAATGCTGAATGCTTGACGCCGAACGATATCGAAGCGATTTGGTGCAGCTGGGCCTGCACAAGATCGCGCACCAGGACGAGACCCTCCTGGATCACATGTTCCGGGCCTGCGCCATCCTCCAGGACATGAAGGCGGGGGAGCACGTCTGCCTCGCGGGACTGTTCCATGGCGTCTACGGAACGGAGGGGCTGCACAACGACAATGTCGAATCCATTCCCGAGGAAAGACGCGTCGAAGTCCGAGCGTTCGTCGGACCCCGGGTGGAGGAGATGATCCACACCTTCTCCGTCATGAACTACGGCTCCCTCGGCAAGAGCTTCCGCAACATCATGCGCCCGAAAGGGGAGCCGGCCCTGAAGGACCGGCGGACCGGTGAGGACATCCCGCTGGACCGGGACGAATTCGAGGACCTCCTCCGCATGAAACTCGGCGACGTCCTGGCGCATATGCCGCAGCAGGTCAGCCACTCCCATCTCAACCTCCCGGCCGAGTACGCGGGTTTCTGGCAGATCGCCGCCGAATACCTCGGTCCGGACGCAGTCAACACATGGAACACATTCACGAAGGGGCAGCTGTGGATCGAGCCGGAGCAGAACTGATGTCTCAGGCCTGGGAAGGCTTCCGTCTGTCGAAGCAGCAGGAGCATGTCCTGGGGCTCGTGGCGGGCGGACGGGCCGACCGTACGGTGGCCGTGGTGGGCCTCGGCACCCCGCTGGACCGCGAGGTGCTGGAGCGCGCGGTGCACGACGTGGTGTCGGCGCACGAGAGCCTGCGCACCGTCTACCGCAAGGTGCTCGGCGAGAACAGCACCGCGCTGATGGTGATCGAGGACCGTCCGCGGTTCCACGTGTCGGAGCGTTCCGGCGACGAGGCCGCGCTGACCGCCCTCGTGCGGGAGGAGGCGCGGGCGCGGACCAGCGAGGAGGACGCGGACCCGCTGCGCCTTACCCTCTTCACCCACGCCGGCGGCCGGCGGTCGCTCGTGGTGTCGGCGCCGCGGATGAGCATGGACGCCCTCTCGGCCGAGGTTTTCCTCCGGGACCTCCGGCAGGCCTGCGCCGCGCGGCTGCACGGCACCCCGTGGAGCCGCGACGGCATCGTCCAGTACGCCGACTACACCCAGTGGCAGGTCGAGGAGGGGTCGGCGAGCCCGCGCCAGAAGGAGCTCGCGGCCGACCGCGCGGCCCTGCTGACGGAGCTGCCTCCGCTGAACCTGCCGCTCGAACTCCTCTCCGACGACACCTCTCTCGCCGACCTGCGGTGGACTGTCCCCGCGCCCCTGGCACAGCGGCTTCGAAGCCTCGGCGACGACTGCGACGGCGGTCTGCGCAGCGTTCTGCTGACCGGCTGGTTCGTCGCCCTGTGGCACGCCGCCGGACGGCCGGACCGCCTGGCGGTCAACGCGCTGCTCACCCGTCGGCCGTTCCCGGAGCTCCGGACCTCGATCGGCCTGTTCGAGACTCCCGCGCCGGTGTTCGCCGCGGTCTCCGACGAGACGACGCTGACCGATCTGCTGCGCTCGGTGGACCTGGAGCTGGACGCCTTCGAGCAGGCGGACGAGAGCTCCATGGACCCGGCCGGGCAGCACGTCGTAGGCATACCGGGGTTCGCCTTCCACGACGTCACGGAGTTCGGCTCACCACAGGAGCCGGCCTTCCGCGACCTGTGGATCGAACCGTCCGACGACACGCGCAAGGTCGCGCTCTGTGCGCAGGTCCTGGACGGGGAGATCCGTCTCACCCTGCGCCACCAGGCCCTCGGCATGGCGGAGGGTGGCATCGAGGCGCTGCTCGCCTGTCTGCGCGCCGCCCTGGCGGCGCTGGGCGGCGATCCGGGGGTCGCCGTGCCCGACCTGGCCATGCTGGACGAGGACGCCGCGCGGGAGCTCGTCGCGGCCACGAACCCGGCGCAGCCGCCGGAGCGCCCCGCGGAGCACTGGCACCGCCAGGTCGAGCGGACCGCGCGGTTCGCCCCCGACGCCCCGGCGCTCAGGACGGCCACGCGCTCCTGGACGTACCGGCAGCTCGACGAGGCCGCAGGCCGGCTGGCCAACGAGCTGGTCGGGCGCGGGGTGCGCGGCGGCGAGCTGGTCGGTCTCTGCCTCGAACGCTCCGACCTGGCCGTCGTCGCCATGCTGGCGATCGCCAAGGCCGGGGCCGGGTATGTGCCGATCGACCCGAGCCTGCCCGCCAAGCGCCGGTCCGCGGTCATCGAGGCGGTCGGTCTCTGCCACGCCGTGGCGACCGAGGAGACGGCCCCGACTCTTCCGCGGGACTGCGACACCGTCCTCCTGGACGCGGACCTCACAGTGTGCGCCCACCACGCGAGCGACAGCCCTTTGGTGGCGACCACCGATGACGATCCGGCCTACGTGATCTTCACCTCGGGCTCCACCGGCGCGCCGAAGGGCGTCCTCGTCGGGCACGGGCACCTGGCGGCCTACCTCGACGGTGTGCTCGACCGGCTGCGCCTGACCGGCCCGGTCGACTCGGTCGCGCTGAGCACCCTGGGCACCGACCTCGGCAACACCGCGCTGTTCCCGCCGCTCGTCACCGGGGGCGAGCTGCTGGTCGTCGCGCCGGAGGTCTCCGCGGACGCGCAGGCGCTCGCCGAACTGCTCTCCCGCGAGAGCTACGACCTCCTCAAGATCACCCCCTCGCACCTGGAGGCCGTCTTCACCGTGGCCGAGGCACCGGAGCGGCTGATGCCGCACCAGGCCCTGGTCGCGGGCGGTGAGCCGTTCGGCTGGGGCTGGTACAACCTGTTCAAGGACTACCTCGGCGACTGCAGGCTCTTCAACCACTACGGCCCGACCGAGACGACCGTCGGCGTGCTCTGCGGGGAGGCCACCGCCTCCCACGACCTGGCCGCCCTGGCCTCCAGCGTCCCGCTGGGCACCCCGATGCGGCACGCCCGCGCCTACGTCCTGGACTCCCGGCGCCGGCCGCTGCCGGTCGGTGTGCCGGGCGAGCTCTGGATCGGCGGATCGTCCGTGTCGCACGGCTACCTGTCCCCGACCGAGGATCAGAGCGCCCGGTTCGTCGCCGACCCGTTCAGCCCGGACCCGTCAGGGCGGATGTACCGCACCGGAGACAAGGCGCGCCTCCTTCCCGACCGCACCGTCGAGTTCCTCGGCCGGGTCGACCGTCAGATCAAGCTGCGCGGCTTCCGCGTGGAGCTGGGCGAGATCGAGGCGGTCATGCGCCAGCACCCCCGGGTGACCGGCAGTCTGGTCGTGGAGGCTGGTGAGAGCACGGGCGCCCACCTCGTGGCATACCTCATCGACGCCGAGGGCGGCCGGGGCGGCGCGGAGTGGCTCCGCGAGTTCCTGGCCGAGCGCCTCCCGGACTTCATGCTGCCCGCCCACCTGGTGGCCCTGGACGCCTTCCCCCTGACCAGCACCGGGAAGGTCGACGCCTCGATGCTTCCCGAACCGGGCTTCTACACCCAGGGATCCACCGCCTACGTCGAGCCCCGGACCGAGACCGAGCAGCGGGTCGCCGACATCGTCGCGCAGCTCCTGCTGCTGCGTCAGGTCGGCGCCGACGACGACTTCTTCGAGGTGGGCGGGCATTCGCTGCTCGCGACCCAACTGGTCGCCAGGCTGCGGGACGACTTCAAGGTGAGTTTCAAGCTGCGCAACCTGTTCGAGTTCCCCGTCGTGTCGGAGCTCGCCGAGTTCATCGACCAGCTCCTCGAGAAGAAAGCGGCAGAGGCATGTTGACCCAGACGACCGGCACCGGCACGAACGGGCGCTTCACCAGGGCCCGGAGGTCCGTCGCGGTCAGCAGCGATACGCTGGTCCGCGTCGCCCCGCTGATCGACGGAACGCGCGCGGTGTCCTGCACACCGACCCTCACCGGCCTCGACGCACGGGAGTGGCTCGCGGGCTCGGGGAACGCCCTGGCCCGGCTGCGCGACGAGCACGGCGCCGTCCTGCTGCGCGGCTTCGCACCGATGGACGCCGCGGGCCTGGCCGAACTCGCCACCGGGCTCGACGGCGAGCTGCGCGACTACGACAACCGCTCCACGCCGCGCCGGCGGGTTGACGGCAACGTCTTCACGTCGACGGAGTACCCGGCCGACCAGACCATCCCCCAGCACAACGAGATGTCGTACACGGACTCGTGGCCGGCCACCCTGTTCCTCACCTGTGTCGTCCCGGCGGCCACGGGCGGCGAGACGCCCATCGCGGACAGCGCCCGCGTCCACGCCCGGCTGCCGCGCGCCACGCGTGAGCGCTTCGAACAGCACGGCGTGATGTACGTGCGCAACTTCGGCCATGGGATGGACCTGAGCTGGCAGGAGGCCTTCCAGACCGAGGACCGCGCACAGGTCGACGCCTACTGCGAGCGGCACGGCATCCAGGCGGAGTGGCTGGGCGGCGAGCGGCTGCGCACCCGGCACGTGGTGCAGGCCACCGTCAAGGCGAGGGCGACCGGGGAGACGGTCTGGTTCAACCAGGCGAACCTGTTCCATGTCAGCTCGCTTCCCGAGCACGTCGAGCGGGAGCTGCGCGAGAGCTTCGCCGAGGACGAACTGCCCCGCAACGCGCTCTACGGTGACGGCACGCCCCTGGACCCGGAGGATCTGGCGCAGATTCGCGCCGCCTACGCGGCGGAGGAGATCGCCCTGCCCTGGCAGACCGGCGACATCATGATCGTCGACAACGAGCAGTTCTCGCACGGAAGGAACCCCTACACCGGGTCCCGCACCGTCCTGGTGGCCATGGCATGAGCGACTTGACGACGTTCGAAGCCGTGCGGGAAGAGATCGCCTACGCGTTCGACAACACCGTCTTCTTCCGCAAGCACATGGAAGCCAGCGGTCTGCGGCCGGAGGACATCCGGGGCCCGGCGGACTTCCTGCGGCTGCCGCCCACCTCCAAGTCCAACTACCGGCGGAACTTTCCCGCGGGTGTACTGGCCAAGGGCTACACCCTCAACTCGCCGCACGTCATGCGCTTCCAGAGCTCCGGAACCTCCGGCGAGCGGCTGAACAGCGCCATCCTGGCCTACGACCTGGCGAGGAGGCAGGCGACAGCGCTCGGCGTGAACCGCCGCTTCGACGAGCTGTGGCGTCCCGGCAGCCGGCCCAGGATCTGCCGCTTCGCCCCGCCGAACTGCTCGGACGTGGAATGCGCCACGGGATTCTCGACCATGGAGGACCGGACGCTCGCGGACGGCACCCTGGTGCTGACCGTGGCCCACGATCTCCTGGCCACACCGGAGTGGCAGATCGTCAAGGCCCTCGACGAGATCGAGCTCTACGAACCCGATCTCCTGGTGGTGGACCCGACGCACTTCGCGTTCCTGACGAGGTGGGCGCGGCGGCTCGGCCGCAAAATCACCTCACCGCGCCGGCTGCACCTGGTGTGCGGATACACCCTCATGACACGGGTGGCGCGGCGCCAGATCGAGGACTTCATGGGCCCGGACCTGCCGATCGGCGACATGATCGGCATGTCCGAGCTCGGCTACCTCGGGTTCGAGTGCCACCAAGGGATGCGGCACATCAACGACCGGGACTTCCACGTGGAGTTCGTCCGCGACGGCGAGCCCGTCGCGGACGGCGAGACGGGCGAGCTGTACGTCACCACCAAGGACGACGCACTCGTCCCACGCATCCGGTACGCCACCGGGGACCACTTCACGCCCATGGGCAGCCCCTGCAGCTGCGGCAGCGAACTGCCGCTGGTGCGGATCGAGGGCCGCGCCACCCACATGATCCAGCTGGCGGACGGCCGTGTCGTCACCCCGGGCGCCGTCGACGCCGTGGTCGGCGACGCCCCCGGCATCGAGGTCTACAAGCTGGATCAGGACCGGACCGGAGCGTGCACCTTCCGGTACATCCCCGGCACCGACGCGCGGACCGACGGCATCGCCGCGCTCGCCCACCGCCTGACCGAAGCCCTGGCGCCGAATCCGGTGCGCGTCGAGGCCGTCGACTACATCGCCAGCGAGCGCAGCGGCAAGTTGCAGCCCTGCGTCTCCCAGATATCCGCGGAAGGTGCGCGATGACCGTTCGAGACAACCTCCGGGACGACTTCCCGGCCCTGCGGCGGAGGATCGACGGGCAGACGATCTCCTACCTGGACAACGCGGCCACGACCCTGAAGCCGCGGCCCGTCATCGAGGCGATCACCGAGTACTACGAGACCAACGGCGCGAACATCCACCGCGGTAAGCACCGCCTGTCCGAGGAGGCCTCCGACGCGTACGAGGCCTCCCGGGTGACGATCGCCGCTCACCTCGGCTCCGCGGCGAACGAGGTGGTCCTGACGCGGAACACGACCGAGGCCCTGAACCTGGTCGCCCAGGGACTGGGCCTGGAACCGGACGCCTACGTCGTGGGGTGCATGGACGCGCACCACTCGCAGACACTGCCGTGGCGGCGGGCCGGCCGCCTCGCGCTGACCCGGGTCGACGCCCACGGCAGAATCGACCGCGACCACTTCCGCGAACTGCTGCGCGGCCGGCCGAAAGTGGTCGCGCTCACGCACTGCTCCAACGTCACCGGTGTCGTCCACCCGGTGGAGGAGCTGATCGCCGAGATCCGTTCGGCCACCGACGCGGTCATCGTCCTCGACGCCGCGCAGTCCCTGCCCCATGAGCGCATCAACGTGCACGAGCTCGACGTCGACTTCCTGGCCTTCTCGATGCACAAGATGCTCGGCCCCACCGGGGTCGGCGTCCTCTTCGGCCGCAGCCGGCTCCTCGCCGGGCTGCGCCCCCTGTCGGTCGGCGGGGGCATGGTCGACTGGGTCGATCTTGACGGCAGTGTGGACCGGCGTACGCCCTTCAAGTTCGAAGCGGGTACGCCGGCCATCGCCTCCGTCATCGGGTCCGGCGCGGCGATCCGGTACCTGGAGTCGCTGGACGCCCCGGCGCTCCGACTGCGCGAGCGCGAACTCGCCGCGGCCCTGGTCGGCGGGGCGCTCACCCGCCCGGGGGTGCGTCTGGTCGGGCCGCCGGACCTGACCGACCGGATCGCGCTCGTGAGCCTGCGTCTGGAGCAGGGCGTCCCGACCGGCGAAGTCGCCCGCATGCTGAGCGACTCCTACGGCTTCATGGTGCGCAGCGGTCACATGTGCTCACAGCCGCTGGTCGCCGACCTGGCCGGCGGGGAGATTCTCCGCGTCTCCGCGTACCTCTACAACGAGGTCTCCGAGATCGAGGCCCTCTACGAGGCGCTGGACGAACTGCTGAGCTGGATAGGCCCGGCCGCGCTCGTCGCCACGCGCCGCTGAAACCACCGATCGACAGAAGGTGTTGATATGTCTGGCCTGCGGACCCTGACCCTGGTGTGCTTCCCGCACGCCGGCGGCGGGCTGGGGCGTTATCGGAGCTGGCGGGAAGACCTGCCGGACGGTGTCGAGGTGGTCCTGCCCGACCTGCCCGGCCGGGAGGGGCGGCTCTTCGACGAGCCCCTCCCGGACGTCGCCTCGGTGAGCGCGTACGCGATGCGCACGCTGGCCGCGGAGATCGCGCGCACCGAGCGACTGGTGTTCGCCGGGATCAGCTACGGGGCGCTCGTGGCGTACGACATGGCCGCGCGCCTGGAGGCCTCCGGGAAGCGGGTGGAAGCCGTGTTCGCGGCGAGCCAGCGGGCGCCGTCCACCCCCCTGCCACCGATCGACTGGCGCTCGATGGGCGACGCGGAACTGCTCGGTGAGCTCGCCGGGATCGGTGGGCTGAGCCCGGACCTGACGGACGAGGAGGAACTTCTCGAACTGTTCCTCCCCACCATCCGGGCGGAGCTCCACGCGAGCGAGAGCTATCTGAAGCCCGAGACCCACGACCGTCTGCGGTGCCCGGTCTTCCTCTACCACGGCACAGAGGACGCCGTGATCCCGGCGTCCTCGGCTCTTGCCTGGCGTGACGAGACCGACCGCCTCTCGTGGCGAAGCCTGAAGGCCGCGCACTTCCTGACCGGACCCGACGGCACGGACCTGTGGTACGAGGCGCTGCTCCAGGACCTGGCCTTGTGCACGCCCCGGCCCGCCCTCGACCGCACCCCGTGAAGCGGTCGCATTCCCTGAAGAAAGGATCAGCGATGAACGGAACACAGACCCCCGGCCTGCAGTTGCCACGCTGCTGCGCCCACCTGGTGTCATGGGACGACCGGCCCCGCACGGACCTCGCCTATGCCGTTGCCGACACCCGGGACCGCGGCGCGGAGGACCGGCAGCAGGCCACGGGGACGGAAGCGGCGGTGCCGACACCTCACGGTGCCGACACGTCATGCCGCGGCGGCGAGTCCGGTGGGGAACGCGGTGTGTTCGCCGAGCAGCTTGCGGTGCTGTAGGCAGTAGTGGAGTCGGCCGGTCATGCGGCTGAAGAGGCTGCGCATCTGAGAGCTGCCTGCGTTCCAGAGTGTCTGGAGTGCTGCTTCCGGGTGCCGGGCAGCAGACGGTGCTGTGGTACCGGACGGGCCAGTCCGCGCAACACTGCCGCACTGCCCGCAGCAGGGGTTCGGGATCGCAGGCGTGTACCGCGGACCGCGCTCCTGGACACGGTCCACACCGCGATCACGGCCACCGCCAGGGGAGTCGCCCGACCGACCTGGTGAACCGACACGAACGAAAGGAGCAGCGATGAACACAACAGAGACGCCTGGAGTGATGCTTCCCCGGTGCTGCGCCCACCTCATGACCTGGCACGAGGGTCCGCTCACCGCTCGCACGCCCGCCGTCGCCACCGGCGCCGGCCTCTGGGCCGAAGCCCTGGCCCCGGAGCCCGTGACAGCTTTCGACCTCGGCGTGCTCCGGCCCTCCGAAAGCCGGGTGGTCCGTACGTGAGCGACAGCGATCTGCAGATTGCCGGCGACATCATCGAAGTCCCGCACCTCCTGCCGCCCCCGCGTGAGCACCCGGCCACCGTCGCCGAATTCGTCGGTCTGGCCCGCTCCGTCGCCGCCGATCGCTCCCAGTGGGAGCATCTCGTCCGGTACGACGCCACGGCGCGCTGGTATCACCGGCTGCGCACCGGGCCTGGCTACGAGGTGTGGCTGCTGTCCTGGGTGCCGGGGCAGGGCAGCGGGCCGCACGACCACGGCCGCTCCTCCGGTGTGCTGACCGTGCTGGAGGGCATGCTGACCGAGCGGACGGAAAGAGGAAGGCGCGTGTTCGGGACGGGCACGCAGCGGGTGTTCGCGCCGGGGTACGTGCATCAGGTCGTCAACGACGCGCTGGAGCCGTCGGTGAGCCTGCACATCTACTACCCGGGCTTGAGCGAGATGCGGATGCACTCCGCCGCCCACTGCGAGGCGCGCACGCAGCTGGTCCGGTGACTGCCTGACGCGCTGGAGGTGGGCGCGTAGGCGGCCGGTGTCGTGCTGGTGGAGGGCGCCCGGTTTCACCAGGGCGGCAGGCCGGAACTTGCAACCGCCCTGGTTCGACCCGGGGCGGATGCGGACTACCCGCTACCGCTGCCGCGGGGCAGCGATTCCCACTCCGTGGGCGAGCACGATCTGAACTGTTCGGATGCCACCGGGTCTTGTGGAGCGCCCGGTGCCCGGAGACGGGCATGCCGGCTGCGGGAGTCGGTCCGGGGAAACCCACTGGTGGGAACACCAGCAGGGCGTCCCGGGCCGACCTCAGTGGACGGCCTCACCGCCGTCAGCGTCGAGCAGTGGCAAAAGCTTTCGGCAGACGGGATCGAACTGTTCGACCTCCAGGCGGTGACGGTCACCCGCTACCGCTACAGAGTCAACACGATCCTCAACCTCTGGACCCGCCTCAACCACGCCTGAAAGGCAGAGTGCGTGGAGATGGAGAGCACGGTACTCGGAGACGGGTACGCCGGGTTCGGCGAGCGGCACGGAGAAACGGACCGGTGGCACCGCGCTCCGGTGCCGGCTCAACAGGCACCCCCCAGTTATGCTGCCCGTTCCTGTCAGGCCAGGAAGGATCGGCACTATGAGCGGCACCCCGTTATCCTTTCCCGATCGGATCGAGCTCACAGGGGAGGGGCTCGTCCTGCGCGACTGGACGGAAGCAGACCTGGCTGCGATGCCAGATCTGTTCGACCATCCCGACGTCGCGTACTGGACGCCGATAGTCTCACCCTTCGACGAAGCGGCCGCTCGCGCACGGCTGGACCGGGACCGGCAGATGCGGGCGGAGGGCACGACCATCCTGCTCGCCATCACCGTTGACGGCTGTGCGCCGCTCGGCGAGGTGATGCTGCGGCGTGCTCCAGAGGGCACAGAGATCGGCTACGCGGTCGGCCCGGCGTACCGCGGCCAGGGGCTGGCCGCGCGGGCGGTGCGGGTGATGGCCGCATATGCCTTCGAGCAACTGGGCGTGGAACAAGTGATCCTGGAGCTGGAGGCCGAAAACGCCGCCAGCGTCGCCGTGGCCACCAAGGCGGGATTCAGCCTGCTTGACGTGCCGCTGATCGAGGGAGAGGAGAAGGGACGGCCCTATGCCCTGCAGACGTGGGGCCTGCGGCCGGCATCGTCAGGCTGTTCAGGGCGTGTCCGCCGCTGAAGAGGGCGTTCCGGTCTTGTTCGGAAAGGCGACGTGGAGGCCCTGAGAGCCGTGCTGGGGGGCGGGCTTCTCCACAATGGTGTGGCACCGCACGGTTCACAGCGAGCGTGGTGAGGGCAGCGGACTCCTGGTGTGGGCTTCCCCCGGTGCGCAGCTGACCAGGCAGACGGGAAAAGCGGGGGTACAGCGCGGGAAACGATCTTCAGATGCCCCGGTGCAGCCCCTGACCAGCGAGTTCCATCGGTGACCCACCACTGGAAGCCCCTCAGGTCCTGGACCTGGGGGGCTTTTTGGTGCCCTCCAAGGGGGGTGGGGTGGTGGCGCGGCTCACGCTGTGAGGTCTCTCTCACTCCCTCGTACCGGCCAGTTCCACGGCCCCGCGACGCATCACCCAGGCGGCAGAGGCCACCGAGAACGCCACGGCGAGGACCGCGCAGGCTCCGGTGACCGCGCCGAGCTCCGGCCAGGGGATCCGTATCGGGGCGTGCACCGAGAGCAGGCTCAGTGCGCTCTGCATCCCGGCCAGGTTGAGCCCGGCGACCAGGAGTCCGAGCACTCCCCCCACCGCCACGACCGTCAACGCCTCGGCGCCGACCAGCCGCAGCACCTGTCGGCGGGTGGCCCCGGCGAGGCGGAGCACGGTGAGGTCACGCACCCGGTCCGAGGTCGCCATGACCATCGTGTTGGCCAGCGAGATCCCGGTGTAGAGCAGGGCGATGCCGAGGACCAGCAGGAAGCCGTACCAGGTGGTCCGGTCGGTCCCGGGGTGACTCGCCCGCAGCCACTCGTCCCGGGTGCTGACGTGTCCGCCCGCCTCGCGCAGTTCACCGGCCACGACAGCGGGGTCGGCACCGGAGGCGAGGGTGACGTCCACGCGGTCGACAGGGGCGCCGGGGGCGTTGGCCGGGGTGACGTAGACGCCGTTGTCACCGGTGCCGGTCGTCATCACCGCGGCGATCCGCAGCGACTTCCTGGTGCCGTCGCCGAGCCACACGTCCACGGTCTGCCCCACGGTGTGCCGCTGCCACTCCTCGTTGACGATGATCGACCCGTCGTCGAGGTCGCTCACCTTCCCGGCGGCCAGGGGGAGATCGGCGGTCGCGGCGAGCGGCGCGGCCTCGGCGGCGCGGGCCTCGGACCTGATGAGGGCCACGCCGTCCTCCAGGACGAAGACGGCGCTCGGCGAGGTCGCGGAGGCTGTGGTGCCGGGGATCGTGCGCAGCTTCCGGAGTGTCTGCGCGTCGAAGCCCGTGGTCTCGGTGTCGGAGCCCGTGGTCCCGGTGGCGGCGGGGACGACCACGAAGTCGGCCGTGACCCGCTCGCGCGTCTCGGTGGCCCTGGCCTCGTTCAGGGTGGCGGTCGCGCCCAGCAGCGAGCCCGTGAGGGCGACGGTGACCAGGACGGGCGCCGCGACGGCTGCCGTACGGCGGACTGCCGCGGTGGCGTTCTCCCGCACCAGCATCCCTCCTGCGCCCGGCAGTTGGGCCGGCAGCCAGGAGAACAGCCGGGTCAGCGGACCCACCAGGAGCGGCGCGAGCAGCGCGATCGCGGTGATCAGCAGCGTCGGACGGCTCACGTAGGTCTTGCGGTGCAGCAACTCACCCGGATCGGTGACCAGGGCCACGGCCAGCGTCACCGCGGCGGTCAGCAACAGGCCGGTCCCGAACAGCAGGCGGCCCCAGGTCATCGCTCTGGAGTCCACGGAGGCCTCGCGCAGTGCTTGGGCGGCGCCGGTGCGGCCCGCCCGCCAGGACGCGGCGAGCACACCGAGCAGCGCGACGAGCAGACCCGTCCAGAAGGCCATGTGGTACGGCCACCTGGAGTCGCCGATGGTGAACCAGCCGGGTGCGAGGCCGACGTCGACCACCCGGTCGGCGAGGCGTGGAGCGGCGTACGAGCCGAGCACACAGCCGGTGGCCGAGGCGAGGACGCCGACCAGCAGTGCCTCCGCGCACACCGTCCGGCGGATCTGTCCGGGCGTGGCTCCCGCGGTGCGCAGCAGTCCGAACTCGCGGCGCCGCTGTGCGACCGCGAAGGCGAAGGTGGACGCCACGACGAACACGGACACGAACGCGGTGACTCCGCCGGCGGTGCCGAACAGGGCGTTCATCGCGGTGAGCGCCTTGTGGTCGCGGTCCGGGTCGGGGTCGGCGAAGCGGCGGGCGCTGCCGGTGAGGACGTGGACGGATTCGCCCTTTACTGCTGCTCGTACGTCTCGCGCATCCGCCTCCACCACGAGTTGCGTGCTCCTGGGGGACAACTCGGCGGCACGGGCGTCGGTGTGGAAGACGGCGGTCTCGAAGCCTCGGGAGCGGACGGTGCCTACGACTCGCACGGTGCCGTGGTCGGTGCGCAGCCGGTCGCCGGGACGCGTCCAGTCACCGGTGACGACCACTTCGTCCGCGGTGCGGGGGGCGCGGCCTTGTGTCATCTCGTACGGGGCGAACGCGGCGGTGGACCAGGGGTGGCCGACGAGATCGTGGGGGCCGCCCTCGGCGCGTACCGGGAAGGAGCGGTCCGGGACGACCGTGCCGAGCCTCCTCAACGTGGCCACGGTTGCCTCGGGCACTGCGCGGGGCTGGGTGAGCTTGCGTGTTTCACGTGAAACATGGGCGCCGATCGCGGTCGGCACGCTCAGGGTGTTCTGGCCCTGGACGACGACCGGTGCGGTGGCGAATCGCTCGGGCCTTCTCTCCGGCGCGTCCAGCGAGGAGGCGAGGGTCAGTCCCATCACGGCGAGCAGGGCGACGCCGAGGGAGAGAGCGACGAACGTGCCCAGGAAGGTGGACCAGCGGGTGCGGAGGGTGTGGAGGGCGATGGTCAGCACGGCCGGCCTTCCGGGTGGGTGCCTGTGGCGGTGGCGGGTGTGGAGTGGGGCGCGCGGTGGAGTGTGTGAGGGGTGGTGGGCCGGGCTGGTGATGTGACCTCCAGCGTGGCCAGGTGGGTGGCGATGGCGTTCGTGCCGGCTCCGGCGAGCTCGCCGCTGACCCGGCCGTCGACGAGGAAGATCACGCGGTCGGCACAGGACGCGGCCACCGGGTCATGGGTGACCATGACGACCGTCTGGCCCTCGCGGTCGACCATGGCCCGCAGCAGGTCCAGTACCTCGCGGCCGGTCTGTGAGTCCAGGGCGCCGGTCGGTTCGTCGGCGAAGAGGACCTCGGGACGGGTGACCAGGGCACGGGCCAGGGCGACGCGCTGCTGCTGGCCGCCGGACAGCTCCGTCGGCCGGTGCCGGGCGCGCTCGGCGAGGCCGACCTGCTGGAGCACCTCGCGGATCCGCGCCCTCGGGACGCGTCGGCCGGCCAGCCTGAGGGGCAGGGCGACGTTCTGCTCGGCGGTGAGCGAGGGCAGCAGGTTGAAGGACTGGAAGACGAACCCGATGCGCTCACGCCGCAGGAGGGTCAGTTTGGTCTCGCTGAGCGTCGTGAGCTCGGTACCGCGCAGGGCCACCGAGCCCGAGGTGGGCCGGTCCAGGCCCGCGGCGCACTGCAGCAGGGTCGACTTGCCGGAGCCGGAGGGGCCCATGACGGCGGTGAAGCTGCCGCGGGGGAAGGCGAGGGTGACGTCGTGGAGTGCGGTCACCATGGTGTCGTCGGGTGAGGCGCGTCTGCCGTTGGTGTCGCGCGTCCTGCCGTATGCCGTACGGAAGGTCCTGCCGTGTGTCCTGTCGTGTCTCCGGTCGTGTGTCCTGCCATACGTCTTGGTGACGGATCGCAGGCTGATGGCGTCGGTGGTCAGCGTGGTCATGGGTCCCCCACTCGTCCGGTCTCTTCGGTGCTCAACGAAACCGTTCGGAGGGGCTCGGGCGCAGTGCGGCGGGACCGAGACCTGGGGTAGGGCCTGCCATACCCTCACTTCTCCGTCCTGCCCCATGGCCCGGTCCCGCACCGCGCTTCTACGGTGATCCGCATGCATCCTCGGAATGTGTGGCAGGCCATGTCCCGGCCGGGCTTCCTGCTGTCGGCGTGGCCCTGGCGCTCGGTCGGTTATCTGCTGAGCGGTGCGGTGGCCGGTGTGGTCGCACTGGCGGGGATCGTGACGCTGGCGGTGGTCGGCGGGGCGCTCACCGTCGTACTCGTGGGAATGCCGTTGCTCGTCATGCTGGCGCTGTCCGGTGTCGTGGTCGCCCGGATGGAACGGCGCCGGCTGCGCCTGGTCGACGCGGACCCCGTACCCGATCCCCATCGGGCGCCCACCGCCACCGGGCTGTGGGCCTGGCTGACGACGCGGCTGAGAGAACAGTCGACCTGGCGTGAACTCGGGTACACCCTGCTGTTCGCCGGACTGCTCTGGCCCGTCGACGCCCTCGCGGTCACCGTCGCCGTGCTCTTTCCGGTCTCCGTGGCCGCCGCCCCGCTGCTGATGGCCACCGTCGGGGACGGCCGGGAGGTGAAGGTGCTCAAGCAGTGGACGGTCACCACCTGGCCGACGGCCTTCGCGGTGGCCGTACTCGGGCTGCTGCTCCTGGCGGCCGGCCTGTACGCGCTGGGAGTCGTGGCGGGTGCCCGGGCCGGGCTGACGCGGTCGCTGCTCGCCTCGCGCGACGGCGACCTGGACGCCAGGGTGGTCGAACTGAGTCGTTCGCGTGTGCGGTTGGTGGACGCCTTCGAGGCGGAGCGCAGGCGCATCGAACGCGATCTGCACGACGGCGCCCAACAGCGCCTGGTCGCCCTGACGATGGCCATCGGCCTGGCCCGTCTCGACGCTCCGCCAGGCCCCCTCGCCGACCAGCTCGCCAAGGCCCACGACGAGGCGGGCAAGGCCCTGGCCGAACTGCGTGAGCTCATTCAGGGCATCCACCCCAAGGTCCTCGCGGACTACGGCCTGGCCGCCGCCGTCGCCGACGCCGCGGACCGTTCCTTCGTCCCGGTCGACGTCGATCTGTCGGTGCCGGGGCGGCTGGACCAGGCCGTGGAGGCGGCCGCCTACTTCGTGGTCTGCGAGGCCCTGGCCAACGTCGCCAAGCACAGCGGGGCGAGCCGGGCCGAGGTGCGCGGCGGCCACTCCCACGGTCGACTGCTGCTGGAGGTGCGGGACGACGGCCGCGGCGGCGCGGACCCCTCGGCGGGCAGCGGGCTGACCGGACTCGCCGACCGGGTGTCGGTCCTGGATGGCACACTCTCCCTGTCCAGTCCGCCGGGCGGTCCGACCCTGTTGCGTGTGGAGTTCCCTTGCGAGGTCATCGAGTCGGCCCAGGCCCGCGGGACGGACGGGGCGACGGCGGAACGCGATCGCTGCGGGTAGTGCTCGCCGAGGACAGCGTGCTGCTGCGCGAGGGGCTCATCGGCCTGCTCGGCCGGTGCGGCCACGAGGTCGTCGCGGCGGTCGGCGACGCCGAGGCGCTGCTGGTCGCGGTCGAGGAGCACAGCCCCGACATCGTCGTGACGGACGTCCGTATGCCGCCCGGCTTCCAGGACGAGGGCCTGCACGCGGCGGTCCGCCTGCGAGGGCGGCGCCCCGGCCTGCCGGTGCTGGTCCTCAGCCAGTACGTGCAGCGGGCGTACGCCTCCGAACTCCTCGACTCCGGAGACGGCACGGGTGTCGGCTATCTGCTCAAGGACCGGGTGGGCCAGGTCGAGCAGTTCGTCGACGCCCTGTGCGAGGTCGCGGACGGCGGCACGGTCGTGGACCCCGAAGTCGTACGGCAGTTGCTGCGCCGTCGCCGTGACCCGCTGGAGCGGCTCACCCCGCGCGAGCGCGAGGTCCTCGCGCTGATCGCCGAGGGGAAGTCCAACGGGGCGATCGCCCGGGAACTGGTGGTCTCCGAGGCCGCGGTCGGCAAGCACGTCGGCGGCATCCTGACGAAGCTGGACCTGCCGCCGGCGGAGGAGACACATCGGCGGGTGCTGGCGGTGCTGGCGTACCTGCGGGCGTGACGGGCGGCCGTAGGGCAGGGCCTTTTCTCCACGGAGTTTTCCACAGCTGTGGAGTTGTCCACAGGGTCTGACGCGTTGTGGCCGGTGGTTGTACGGTCGGCACGAGTTGATGTTCTTGCGAGTCACGGGGGAGGCGGTCGCGGTGACCGAGGCCGGTGTGGAGACGACGGCCGCGGCGCCGGGCGGTGAGACGTCCGGCACTGCGGCCGGGGCCCGGCGGCCCCGGGTGCGCGGCTTCGCCCAGTGGCCCGTCGAGGGCTCGCCCAAGAAGGAGGGCAAGGCCCTGCGGGAGAGGGTCCCGCGCAGTGCCCATGCGGCGCTCGACCTCGACATCTCCCGTCCCGGCGCGGTCGAGGCCGTCGAGGAGTCGAGCCGGGGCCGCATCCCCGAGCTGACCCCGCTGCGGGTGGGCCGGATGGCGGCCACGCCGTTCGCCTTCCTGCGCGGCTCGGCGGGCCTCATGGCGTACGACCTCGCCGGCACCCCGATGACCAGGATCCGCGCCCAGATCTGCGGCGACGCGCACGCGGCGAACTTCGGCCTGTACGGCGACGCCCGCGGCGACCTGGTCATCGACCTGAACGACTTCGACGAGACGGTGTACGGCCCCTGGGAGTGGGACCTCAAGCGGCTCGCCGCCTCCCTGGTCCTCGCGGGCCGGGAAATCGGCGCCGACGAGGACACCTGCCGGGCGGCGGCGCACGGGGCGGTGGGCGCGTACCGGCGCACCATGCGGCTGCTCGCCAAGCTCCCGGTGCTGGACGCGTGGAACGCGATCGCGGACGAGGAGCTCGTCTCCCACACCGACGCCCACGACCTGGTCGGCACGCTGGATCGGGTCTCGGAGAAGGCGCGGGCCAACACCAGCGGCCGCTTCGCGGCGAGGTCGACGGAGCTCACCGAGGAGGGCGGCCGGCGCTTCGTGGACGCACCGCCGGTGCTGCGCCGGGTGCCCGACGAGGAGGCCGCGGCGGTGGCCGCGGCCCTGGAGCACTACCTGAGCACGCTCTCCGAGGACCGCCTCCCGCTGCTGGCCCGGCACGCGGTGCACGACGTGGCGTTCCGTGTCGTCGGCACGGGCAGCGTGGGCAGCCGCTCCTACGTCGTCCTGTTGCTTGACCACCGCGGCGAACCGCTGGTCCTCCAGGTCAAGGAGGCCCGGGCCTCGGCCCTGCTGCCGCACCTGGTCACCGCGGGCTTCGACGCCCCGTCGGTCGACCACGAGGGGCGCCGGGTGGTCCTGGGCCAGAAGCGGATGCAGGTAGTGAGCGACATCCTGCTGGGCTGGACGACCGTCGAGGGCCGTCCCTTCCAGGTCCGCCAGTTCCGCAACCGCAAGGGCAGCGTCGACCCGGCCGCCCTCTCCGCCGACCAGATAGACGACTACGGCCGGATGACCGGCGCCCTCCTGGCCCGCGCCCACTCGCACAGCGCCGACCCCCGCCTCCTCTCCGGCTACTGCGGCAAGAACGACGAACTCGACGAGGCGATCGCCACGTTCGCCGTCACCTACGCCGACCGCACGGAGGCGGACCACGCGGACCTGGTGGCGGGGATCAGGGCCGGGAGGGTGGCAGCGGAGACGGGCGTGTGAGCCCGGCAACCGCGGGGCACATCCGATGACGCCCGGGCCGGTCGGCGCGGCTACGCTGTTCGGATGACGTCCCCCGAAGCTGACCCCCACGGCACCGCCGCCGCAGGTACGGAGCGGTTGGAGCGGGCCGTGCGGGCCGCCGAGCAGGCGCTCATCGAGTACGAGATCGCGGTGGAGACCTTCCGCATCGAGGTGGAGAACTTCTCCCGCCTGCACCACCAGAAGCTCGGCCCCATGTACACCCGCCTCGACGAGCTGGACGCGCAGATCGCGGAGATCCGGGCCGCCCGCAGCGGCGACCCCGAGGATCTGCGCAAGGCGGAGGAGGCCCGCGAGCGGGTGCTGCCGATGCCCGGCGTCGAGGAGCTGTTCCACGGCTGGATGGACGGGGAGGGACTGTTCCCGGAGGCCGCCGCGATGCTCACCGACCAGCCGGTGCGGCCCCCGCAGCGGGTGCGGCCCAGTGACGAGGCCCGCAAGCTCTACCGCGAGCTCGCCCGCAAGGCCCACCCGGACCTCGCCCAGGACGAGACCGAGCGGGCGCGGCGCGAGGAGTTCATCACCCGGGTCAACGGGGCCTACTCGCGCGGCGACGAGCCCCTCCTGCGGGAGCTGTCCGAGGAGTGGGCCGCCGGCCCCAAGCCGCCGGAGCAGGGCCCCACACCCAGCGAGGAGCTCTACGCCCGCCTCGAATGGCTCGCCCGGCGCAAGGAACTGCTCTCGGTGGTGGCGCGGGAGCTGGAGGAGAGCGCGATCGGCTCGATGCTCCGGATGGCACCGGACGACCCGGACCGTCTCCTGGAGGAGATCGCCGAGAAGCTCCTGGCCGACGTCTCCACCCGTGAGGCGGAGCTCGCGGAGCTGCTCACGCAGGAGTGACCGGCTCCGTCCCCGGGGCGTCAGGTAGCGTCGGCTCCATGAATTTCGGTGCTGGTGTGCCCACGGTCCAGGTCACGGACCTCAAGGACGGCGATTTCCTGCTGGATGTCCGTGAGGACGACGAGTGGCAGGCGGGTCACGCCGAAGGGGCGCTGCACATCCCCATCAGTGAGTTCGTGGCCCGCTACGGCGAGCTGACCGAGGCCGCCCCCCAGGACGGCCGGGTCAACGTGATCTGCCGCTCCGGCGGCCGTTCGGCCCAGGTCACGATGTACCTGGCCCAGCAGGGCATCGACGCCGTGAACGTCGACGGCGGAATGCAGCTGTGGGCCGAGGTGGGCCGCCCCGTGGTGACCGACGACGGCCGACCGGGTTTCGTGCTCTAGCCTTCGGCAGTCGAGGGCGGCTGGGCTTCGGGGCGGGTGCGGTGCCGGGCGGCGGGGCCCGGTGGTGGATGTCAGGCGGCCATGCCTGGTGGTGGCTGCCCAGTCGTTGCCCCCCGCTCGGTCGCCGCGGCCACCACGCGCCTCCGGCGGCCGCCGAGCAGACGCAGACACATCTCCGACGGGGTCAGCATGAGGACGCCGGACGGGACAAGCACCGGCATGTCCAGCCCCTGCTGCTGTCGCGTCCGCTGGTGCGGTTCGCGTCAGCCCAGGGGATGCGCCGCCAGCAGATCCCCCAGCGCCTCCTCGTGCGCCGCCGCCGGACCGAGCGACAGCTCCAGGTGCTTGGCCCAGGCGTGGTACCGGTGCAGGGGGTAATCGGTGTCGGCACCGAACCCGCCGTGCAGATGCTGTGCCGTCTGCACCACCCTCCGTACCCCCTCCGATGCCCAGATCTTCGCCACGGCGACATCCCCCGCGACCGGCAGCGCGCCCCGCGCTCCCGAGGTGAGCCGCCACGCGGCCTGCCACAGCGTGACCTCCATCGCGCGCAGGTCGATGTAACGGTCGGCGGCCTGCACGGCGACGGCCTGGAAGGTGGCCACCGGGAACCCGAACTGCTCCCGCTTGCTGGTGTATTCACTGCTCATCCGCAGCACCCGCTCGCCCAGCCCGAGCGCCAGCGCACAGGTCCCCGTGGTCAGCAGATCCCGCAGCCACTCCCACGCGCCCTCGACGTCGATCACGTCCCGCGCGGCGATCCGCACCGACTCCAGCCGCAGCTCGCCCAGCCGCTCCCCGCTGGTGGAGAACTGCTCGCCGAGCGCGACCCCGTCATGGACCCGGGGCACCAGTGCGAGGACGGTCCGGCCCGCGGCCGTATGCGCCGGTACGACGACGAGGTCCGCGTCGTACACCCACGGCACCGCCGTCTGCACCCCGTCCAGGATCCAGTCGGTGCCCTCCCCCTCCTCCTGTCGCGCGGTGACGGCGAGTTCGGCGGGGTCGTGCCCGGTCCGGCCGCTGGCGGCGACGGTCAGCACGACCTCCCCGTGCCCGGCCCGCTCCAGCAGTTCCCCCCTCAACTCCGGCCCGCCGTAAGCCTGTACGGCCGCCATGGCCGCGCTGCTCTCCAGTAGCGGCACCCGCGCCAGCACCTTCGCCGACTCACGCAGCACCAGGCACAGCGCGACGGCGTCCAGGGCCGCTCCGCCGTACTCCTCGGCCGACAGCAGGCTCAGCAGGTCCGCGTCGGCGAGCCTGGCCCACAGCGCGCGGTCGAACTCGTCGGCCACGGCACCGGTGGTCAGCGCCGGAGACGGCACCGCGTCCGGCGCGACATCGGCGAACACCCCCCGCGCCGCCTCGGCCGCCGCCTGCTGCTCCTCGCTGAAGGTGAAGTCCACGGTCCCAGTCCTTCCGACGGGTCGGCAGATCGGGTCAGCTGATCTGACGGTCCGTCAAGATAGAACAGGTTCTAGAAGAAGGGAACGGGCTCCCCGAGCGGACTCTCCCCGGAACCAGCCTCCCCCTGTCTACCGCCTACCTGTCGAAGTCCAGCTCCACCTTCTCCGTCACCGGATGCGACTGGCACGCCAGTACATAGCCCGCCTGCGTCTCCTCCGGCTCCAGGGCGAAGTTGCGGTCCATGCGCACCTCGCCGGAGACCAGGAAGGCCCGGCAGGTCCCGCACACCCCGCCCTTGCAGGCGTAGGGCGCGTCGGGCCGGTTGCGCAGCACCGTCTCCAGCAGTGACTCGCCGTCCTGGACGGGCCAGCTGCCGCCGCGCCCGTCGAGCCGGGCGGTCACCGTGCTGTGCGTGGGTGCGGGAACCGTCCGCGCCGGAGCAGCCCCCGCGTCCACATGGAAGATCTCCTCGTGGATCCGGGTACGGGCCACCCCGAGCTCCCGCAGCGCCTTCTCCGCGCCCTGCACCAGTCCGAACGGTCCGCACAGGAACCACCCCGCCACCCGGTCCACCGGCAGCAGCGCCGGCAGCAGTCCGGTCAGCCGCTGCCGGTCGAGCCGCCCGGACGGCAGCCCCGCCTGCTGCTCCTCCCGGGAGAGGACCGTGACCAGCTGGAACCGCTCGGGGTAGCGGTCCTTCAGGTCGGCGACCTCCTCCAGGAACATCGTCGACGCGGACGTACGGTCGCTGCGGATCAGACAGAACCGGGCCTCGGGCTCACGCGCCAGCAGTGTCGCCACGATCGACAGCACCGGGGTGATGCCACTGCCACCGACGATCGCCGCGTACAGACCGGGCGCCGGGTCGAGGGTGAACCGGCCCGCCGGCGTCATCACCTCCAGCACATCGCCGGCGTTGATCTCCTTGAGCGCGTACGTCGAGAAGGCGCCGCCCTCCACCAGCCGCACGCCGACCCGCAGTTCGCGAGGTCCCTCTGCGTCGGGCGCCGGGGAGCAGATGGAGTAGGTCCGGCGTATCTCCTTGCCGTCGGCCGTGCGGCGCAGGGCCAGATGCTGGCCCGCGGCGTGCCGGAACTCCTCGCGCAGCTCGGGCGGAACGGTGAGGGTCAGGGCCACGGAGTCGTCGGTGGGGCGGTCGACCGCGGCCACCAGGAGCGGGTGGAAACGGGCCATCACAACTCCTTGAAGTGGTCGAACGGTTCACGGCAGTCCAGGCACCGCCGCAGTGCCTTGCATGCGGTGGAGGAGAACCGGCTGAGCAGCTCGGTGTCGGCGGAACCACAGTGCGGGCAGAGCACGGCTTCGGTCTCCGCGTCGAGCGTGCGCGTCGGCCCCAGTCCCACCGTGACCGGTCCTGCCGCCACCGCGCGGGGTGGTGCTATGCCGAACTCCCGCAGTTTGCGGCGCCCTTCGGCCGTGATGTCGTCGGTCGACCAGGCGGGCGCGAGCACGGTGCGGACGGTGACCTCTCGCACGCCGTGTTCACGCAGCACCCGCTCTATGTCCAGGGACATCGCCTCGATGGCAGGGCAGCCGGTGTACGTCGGGGTCAGTTCGACCTCGACCAAGTCCGCGCCCCGGACGTGCACCGCGCGCAGCACACCCAGTTCGCGCAGGGTGAGCACGGGCAGTTCGGGGTCGGGCACCGACCCGGCGAGCGCCCACAGCTCGGTCTCCAGCGGGGTGAGCGTCACCATGACGCCCCCGGGTGACTGCGGTGCAGGTGCTGCATCTCGGCGAGCATCCGCCCGAAGGACTCGGTGTGCAGGCCCTGCCGTCCCGCCCCGGCGGCCCATGCACCCGAGCGCGGCCCTCCGGGAACGCTCAGGGTGGCCCGGCGCAGGACCTCTCCCACGGACGCGAGCCAGGCGGCCTCCATGCGCTCCCCGTCGACCTCCACCCCCTCCACCGGCTGGAACATCTCGCCGGTGAACCGCCACAGAGCCTCACACGCCCGCAGCATCCGCGTGCGGCTCTCCTCGGTGCCGTCGCCGAGCCGCAGGGTCCACTGCTCGGCGTGGTCGCGGTGGTAGGCGACCTCCTTGACGGCCTTCGCGGCGAGCGGGGCGAAGGGGCCGCCGCCCGCCGCCAGTTCGGCGTAGAGCAGGTGCTGGTAGGTGGAGAAGTACAGCTGGCGGACGATGGTGTGGGCGAAGTCGCCGTTCGGCTGCTCCACCAGTTGGAGGTTGCGGAAGGCGCGCTCCTCGCGCAGATACGCCAGTTCGTCCTCGTCGCCGGCCATGGACAGCAGCACCCGGGCCTGGCCGAGCAGGTCAAGGGCGATGTTGGCGAGGGCGACCTCCTCCTCCAGGACGGGGGCATGGCCCGCCCACTCGCCGAGGCGGTGCGAGAGCACCAGCGCGTCGTCGCCGAGGGCCAGGGCCGCCGCCGTTTGAATCGGGGAGGACGCGGAGGCCGGGGACGGCGTGGAAGCTGGGGGCGGCGTCGGAACGGCCGTCGTCTCTGGTGCGGTCACAGGTGCATCACCCCCTCCGGGATCTCGTAGAACGTCGGGTGCCGGTACGGCTTGTCGGCGGACGGTTCGAAGAACGGGTCCTTCTCGTCGGGCGAGGAGGCCGTGATCGCGGACGAGGGCACCACCCATATGGAGACGCCCTCGCCGCGCCGGGTGTACAGGTCGCGGGCGTTGCGCAGGGCGAGCTCCGCGTCCGGGGCGTGCAGGCTGCCGGCGTGGGTGTGGGAGAGTCCGCGGCGCGAGCGCACGAAGACCTCCCACAGGGGCCAGTCGGTGTTCGTCATGCGCGCGTCGCTCCTGTCTCGCCGGTGTGCTTCGCCGCGTGGGCCGCGGCCGCCTCCCGCACCCAGGCGCCCTCGTCGTGGGCCCGGCGGCGCTGGGTGATCCGCTGTTCGTTGCACGGGCCGTTGCCCTTGAGGACCTCCCGGAACTCCGTCCAGTCGATCGGGCCGAAGTCGTGGTGTCCCCGCTCCTCGTTCCACTGCAGCTCCGGGTCGGGGAGCGTGAGGCCGAGGGACTCGGCCTGGGGGACACAGATGTCGACGAAACGCTGGCGCAGCTCGTCGTTGGAATGGCGCTTGATCTTCCAGGCCATCGACTGCGCGGAATGCGCGGACTCGTCGTCGGGCGGGCCGAACATCATCAGGGACGGCCACCACCAGCGGTCCACCGCGTCCTGGGCCATCGCGTGCTGCTCGGGCGTGCCGTTGCTCAGGGCCAGCAGCAGCTCGTACCCCTGGCGCTGGTGGAAGGACTCCTCCTTGCAGATGCGGACCATCGCGCGCGCGTACGGGCCGTAGGAGCAGCGGCACAGGGGGACCTGGTTGGTGATCGCGGCGCCGTCCACCAACCAGCCGATCGCGCCGACGTCCGCCCAGGTCAGAGTGGGGTAGTTGAAGATCGAGGAGTACTTCTGGCGGCCGGAGTGCAGCTTGTCGAGGAGCTCGTCGCGGCCGGTGCCGAGGGTTTCCGCCGCGCTGTAGAGGTAGAGGCCGTGCCCCGCCTCGTCCTGGACCTTGGCCATCAGGATGGCCTTGCGGCGCAGGGAGGGCGCGCGCGTGATCCAGTTCGCCTCCGGCTGCATGCCGATGATCTCGGAGTGGGCGTGCTGCGCGATCTGGCGGACCAGGGTCGCGCGGTAGGCGTCGGGCATCCAGTCGCGCGGCTCGATGCGCTCGTCGGCGGCCACGGTGGCGTCGAAGACGCTCTGGTACGCGGTGGTGTCGTCGCCGACGGCGCCCTGAGCGCCGTACGTCCGTGTGCTCGCCGTCTGATGCGCGGCTGCTGTCGTCATGAGGCCCCCTCGCCCTGGGCTCCGCCGGAACCTGCTCCCGACCGATCGTTCGGTTCGTGCGATTCCATGGTGTGCCGGGCGCCGTATGGTGTCAACCGCTGTGGAAAACCCACCGGGCAGCCTGTGGATAACCGGGCCGGGAGTGAGAACGGCCACGGCGGGACCGGCCGACAGGGGCTGTGCGAGGCGGTCGGGCGTGAGTACCGTGCCGTGCGAGCCACCGCGGCGAGGCGGGTGCGGGCACCGGCCACCGGGCGCCGCCGCCCCCTGCGGCTGGTGCACGGACCGGAATCGGGAACGGGGCGGAATGGACGCGTACGACGGAGGCTCGAACGCCCGGCGACGACCACCGGGCCCCGCGAGCGAGCCGGGCGATGGCGCTGAGCCCCGGGGGGCCGAGGGATCTGAGGGGTCAGACGGGTCAGGGGTTCACAGGGCGCTTCCGGCGCCAGGCGAGTCCGACGGGACCGCCGAGTCACGAGCGTCGGCGCCGGCCCCCGCCCCGGATCGTGAGCCCGGCGACGTGCGGCCGGCCACGCCCGACCTGTCCGCCGAGCCCACCGACGCCGGCGCCTCCTTCGGCGCCCGCCCCACCGACTCCCGCTCCTCCTCCGACAACCGCCCCACCGACACCGCCGCGATACCCCCCACCGCCCCGGCCCCAGCCCCCGCCCCCCACCGGAACCCCGCCTCCGACCCCGCCCCCCGTACCGGCGTGGCCGCCCTCTCCCTCCGCTATCAGATCGGTGTCGTCCTGGCGCTCGCCGTCGTCGCTGTCGCCGTCTGTGTGCACATCGGGATGGTGTTTCTGCACGTCGCGCCGTCGAACACGGTGACCAAGCAGCACGGCAGGGCGGTCGACGACTGGGTCTACCCGGAGTTCGAGCAGAACTGGAAGCTCTTCGCCCCGAACCCCCTCCAGCAGAACATCGCGGTGCAGGTCCGGGCCCGGATACGGACCGTCGACGGCGGCAGCCGTACGACCGGCTGGTACGACCTGTCCGCCCAGGACGGCCGGGCCATCGACGGCAATCTGCTGCCCAGCCACACCCAGCAGAACGAGCTGCGCCGCTCCTGGGACCTCTTCGTCACCACGCACGACGCCGACAACCGCCCGGTCGGCCTGCGCGGCACCCTGTCCGAGACGTATCTCCGCCGCATCGTCGTGCTGCGTCTGGAGCGCGACCACGCGACCGCGCGGGACGATGTCCTCGTGAGCGTCCAGGCCCGCTCCAGGACCGCCACCGTGCCCCCGCCGAAGTGGAGCGAGGAGAAGGTCTCGGTGCAGCCGGTCTACCGCGAACTGCCCTGGTGGGCCGTGACGGCGGACGACACCGAGGGGAGCGCCCGGTGAACCGATTCGCCCTGGCGGTGTCCACCGGCATCGCCCGCGTCACCGAGGCCGCACTCGGCCCCTACCAGAGCGCGATGGTCCGTATCGGCTTCAGCGCGACCTGGCTGCTCTTCCTGCTCCGCGAGCTCCCGCACCGCCAGGAGCTGTACGGCCCGGACGGACCGTGGAGCTGGAACCTCGCCGACCAGCTGATCTCGCTCAACGGCGCGTTCACGGCCCTGATGTGGTCGGACGGCCAGTTCTGGTTCGAGACGGTCTATGTGCTCGCTGTCCTGTCGAGCCTGCTGCTGCTGCTCGGCTGGCGCACCCGTGCGATGTCCGTGCTCTTCATGGTCGGCGTGCTCTCGCTCCAGAACCGCAGCATCTTCATGGGCGACGGCGGCGACAACGTCCTGCATCTGATGTGCATCTACCTCGTCTTCACGCGCTGCGGTCAGGTCTGGTCGCTGGACGAGCGGCGGGCCCGGCGCACGCGGGAGGCACGCGCGCGTGGAGAGCACGTCGTGGACCGCGTCGGCCCGGCCCTGTGGGGCGTCCTCGGGCTCGTGCTGGTGTCGGCGGCCTTCCTGGACAGGCTGAACGGCGACTGGGTCGTCCCGGCGCTCCTGTGGGCCCTGTGGCTGGCGCAGGCCCTGTGGTGGGCGGTCGGACGGTTCTCCCGGTCCGGACAGTCGCGGATCATGCTCGATGTCGTCGCCAACATCGTCCACAACGGCGCCCTGCTCGTGATCATGGCGGAGGCCTGCCTGATCTACGCGACGGCGGGCTGGTACAAGATCCAGGGCTCCCGCTGGCAGGACGGCACCGCCGTCTACTACCCCCTGCACCTGGAGTCCTTCTCGCCGTGGCCCGCTCTCGCCGACCTGCTGTCGGCGAACGGCGTCATGGTGATGCTGGTGACGTACGGCACGGTCGCCGTACAGGTCGCCTTCCCGTTCACGCTGTTCAACCGGCGGGTCAAGAACGTCCTTCTGGCGGCGATGATCACCGAGCACGCGGTGATCGCGGTCGTCCTCGGCCTGCCGTTCTTCTCGCTGGCGATGATCGCCGCCGACTCGGTCTTCCTGCCGACGTCGTTCCTTCGCCGACTCGGCGAGGGGGCCGCACGCGCGCGTACGCGGCTGTGGGCGCGCCTGGCGGGCGGTCAGACGGCGCAAGGCGGCCCGAAGGAGCAACGCGGCCCGACGGGGCACGAGGCACCCGAGAAAGGCCAGGCCCCCACGGGGCACCGGCTCCCCGGGCAGCCAGGCCCACCGGCGGAGCCGGGTTCCGCGGAGCCCCCGAGGCCCGCCCACGGCCCTGGTGACAACCCCGGCGACCCCGAGAACCCCGGTCACCGGCACGTAGGCTTCCCGGCATGACCGGTCCCGATCCCGTGAGCCTGTGGCACCGGCTCGCCGACACCTCTGTGCTGCTCGACGGCTTCCACGCCCTCAAGCACGCCGTGCGCTTCGGGGCCGAGGTCCCGGTGGCGGTCGCCGTGGACCGGGGCGCCGCGCTCGCCCTGGCCGAAGAGCTGGCGCCGGACGTACGAGGCACTCTGGACGCGCTGCTGGCGCAGATCCCGGAGTCGGCGTACGCGTCCCTCGTGCCGCGCCCGCATCCCACGGCGGTGGCGGCTCTGGCCGTACGACCGCCCCGAGCCGCGAACCTCCGGAAGCTGGCGCACATCCCGCGTACCGCGCCCGTCGTGGTCCTGGACCATCCGCGCAACCTCGGCAACGCCGGGGCCGTGATCCGGCTGGCCGCGGGCTTCGGAGCGACGGGTGTGGTCACCACGGGCACGCTCGACCCCTGGCATCCGACGGTGGTCCGCGGTGGGGCGGGCCTGCATTTCGCGACCGCGGTGGAGCGCCTGACGGTCGCCGAGCTGCCGCCGGGGCCGGTGTTCGCCCTGGATCCGGAGGGCGACGACATCCGGGGCGTGAAGCTCCCGGACGACGCCGTCCTCGCCTTCGGCTCGGAGCGCAGCGGGCTGTCGACCGAACTGCGCGCGCATGCCGACCATTTGGTCGCCCTCCCGATGCGCCCCCAGGTCTCCAGCTACAACCTGGCGACGAGTGTGGCGATGGCCCTCTACCACTGGAGCCTCGGCGGGTCCTAGGCCTCCCGGCGCACCTCGACCACCCGGAACCGGTTGGCGACGAACGCCCCATCGCACAGTGCGGAGTTGGCCGCCGGGTTGCCCCCCGATCCGTGGAAGTCGGAGAAAGCGGCCGTCTGGTTGACGTACACCCCGCCGACGAGGTTCAGCGACAGCTGCGCCGCCTCCTCCAGGCAGACCTCCTGGACGGCCTGCTCGACCTCCTCGTCGGTGGTGTAGGCGCCGACCGTCATCGCGCCCTTCTCGCGGATCGTGCGCCGCAGCAGCTCCACCGCGCCGGCCGCCGAGTCGACCGCCACGGCGAAGGAGACAGGGCCGAAGCACTCGCTCATGTAGGCGGCCTCGTCGTCCGGCTTGGCCCCGTCCAGCTTGACGACGACGGGTGTGCGCACGACCGCGCCCGGGAACTCCGGGTTGGCGATCTCCCGCGAGGCCAGGGCGACTTCGCCCAGCCCGGCCGCGGCCTCCAGGCGCGCCTTCACGTCCGGGTTGACGATCGCACCCAGCAGGGCGTTCGCGCGCGCGTCGTCGCCGAGGAGGCCGTCGACCGAGCGGGCGATGTCCGAGACCACCTCGTCGAAGGTCTTGGGGCCTTCGTCGGTGCGGATGCCGTCCCGGGGGATCAGCAGGTTCTGGGGGGTCGTGCACATCTGGCCGCTGTACAGGGACAGCGAGAAGGCCAGGTTGGAGAGCATCCCCTTGTAGTCGCCGGCCGACTCCACGAGCACCGAGTTGACGCCGGCCTTCTCCGTGTAGACCTGCGCCTGGCGGGCGTTGGCCTCCAGCCAGTCGCCGAACTCAGTCGAGCCGGTGTAGTCGATGATGCGGATCTCGGGGCGCGTGGCCAGGGTCTTCGCGATGCCCTCGCCGGGGCGCTCGGCGGTGAGCGCCACCAGGTTCGGGTCGAAGCCGGTCTCGCTCAGGACGTCCCGCGCCACCTGGACCGTGAGCGCCAGCGGCAGCACCGCGCGCGGGTGCGGCTTCACCAGGACCGCGTTGCCGGTGGCCAGGGAGGCGAACAGGCCCGGATAGCCGTTCCACGTCGGGAAGGTGTTGCAGCCGATGACCAGGCCGATGCCCCGGGGGACCGGCGTGAACTGCTTGGTGAGCGCGAGCGGGTCGCGCTTGCCCTGCGGCTTGGTCCACTCCGCGGTGTCGGGGGTGCGGACCTGCTCCACGTACGCGTACGCCACCGCCTCCAGGCCGCGGTCCTGCGCGTGCGGGCCGCCCGCCTGGAACGCCATCATGAAGGCCTGGCCGCTGGTGTGCATGACCGCGTGCGCGAACTCGTGGGTCCGGTCGCTGATGCGCTTGAGGATCTCCAGACAGACCACCGCGCGGATCTCCGCGCCCGCGTCCCGCCAGGCCTTCTGGCCGGCCTTCATGGCGGGCAGCAGTGCGTCGATGTCCGCGTGCGGGTAGGTCACGCCCAGCTCGATGCCGTATGGGGAGACCTCGCCGTCCACCCAGTCGTCGGTGCCGGGCTGGCCGAGGTCGAGGCGGGTGCCGAGGAGGGCGTCGAAGGCGGCCTTGCCCGCCGCCATGTCCAGGCTGCCGTTCTCGCCGTAGGCCTTGGGGTGCTCGGGGTGCGGCGACCAGTACGCGCGGGTGCGGATCGCTTCCAGCGCCTGGTCGAGGGTGGGCCGGTGCGCGGCGATCAGATCGCGCGCGGTGAGTTCGGCGGCCATACGGGACCAACTCCTCGTCTCAAGAACTCTTCGTCGAGCTCATGACCTGGGCAGAATCCTGGGCAGGAACGGACAGTCAGAGTTAGAGTAACCGAACGATCGGTCGGGACAAGGGGGTCCGCCGCATCTGTGGAAAACCCCGTGCGGGAGGATCGCGCACATGACAGGACTCGACCTCAGCAGCCCCGTGGCCGTCGTCGGCACCGGCACCATGGGCCAGGGCATCGCCCAGGTCGCGCTGGTCGCCGGGCACACCGTGCGGCTGTACGACGCCGTACCCGGTCGTGCCCGGGAGGCGGCCGACGCGATCGTTGCCCGCCTCGACCGGCTCGTCGAGAAGGACCGGCTCACCGCCGCCGACCGGGACGCGGCGCGCACCCGTCTCGTGGCCGCCGAGCACCTCACCGACCTCGCGGACTGCGCCCTGGTCGTCGAGGCCGTCCTGGAGCGACTGGACGTCAAGCAGGAGCTGTTCCGGGAGCTGGAGGACATCGTCGGCGAGGACTGTCTGCTCGCCACCAACACCTCCTCCCTGTCGGTGACGGCCATCGCCGGCGCCCTGCGCCACCCGGGCCGCTTCGTGGGCCTGCACTTCTTCAACCCCGCGCCGCTGCTGCCGCTGGTCGAGGTCGTCTCCGGGTTCGCCACCGAGGTCTCGTCGGCCACGCGCGCGTACGAGATGGCACGCGCGTGGGGCAAGACCCCGGTCGCCTGCGCCGACACCCCCGGCTTCATCGTCAACCGGATCGCGCGGCCCTTCTACGCCGAGGCGTTCGCGGTCTACGAGGCCCAGGGCGCCGAGCCCGCCACCATCGACGCGGTCCTGCGCGAGTGCGGCGGCTTCAAGATGGGCGCGTTCGAACTGACCGACCTGATCGGACAGGACGTCAACGAGTCCGTGACACACTCGGTGTGGCGCGCCTTCTTCCAGGACGTGCGCTTCACGCCCTCGCTGGCCCAGCAGCGTCTGGTCGAGTCGGGCCGGCTCGGCCGCAAGAGCGGGCAGGGCTGGTACGACTACACGGACGGCGCAGAGCGCGACGAGCCGCACACCGCGGAGCGGGCCCAGGCGCCCGCGTACGTCGTCGCCGAGGGCGATCTGGGCCCCGCGTCCGAACTGCTCGCGCTGATCCGCGAAGCGGGCATCCAGGTCCGCGACGACGAGGAGGACCACGGCACCCGTCTGGTCCTGCCGAGCGGCGGGCAGCTCGCGCTCGCCGACGGGCAGACCTCGGTGGAGTTCCGGGACGTCGTCTACTTCGACCTCGCGCTCGACTACCGCAGGGCCACGCGCATCGCGCTGTCCGCCTCCCAGGACACCTCGCAGCAGACGCTCGGCGAGGCCGTCGGGCTCTTCCAGGCGCTCGGCAAGGACGTCAGCGTCATCGGTGACGTGCCCGGCATGATCGTCGCCCGTACGGTCGCCCGGATCATCGACCTCGCGCACGACGCCGTCGCCAAGGGCGTCGCCACCCGCGAGGACATCGACACCGCCATGCGGCTCGGGGTGAACTACCCGCTGGGCCCCTTCGAGTGGAGCCGCAGGCTCGGCCGCAACTGGGCCTACGCCCTCCTCGACGACCTGCACCTGCGCGACCCGTCCGGACGGTACGCGCCCTCCCTCGCGCTGTACCGGCACGCGTACGCCTCCGACAAGCGGGAGGGCAGTACCTCATGACGACCGCCAAGCGCGACACGTACACCCCGGAGACGCTGCTGTCCGTCGCCGTCCAGGTCTTCATCGAGCGCGGCTACGACGGCACCTCCATGGAGCACCTCTCCAAGGCGGCCGGCATCTCCAAGTCGTCGATCTACCACCACGTCTCCGGCAAGGAGGAGCTCCTGCGCCGGGCCGTCAGCCGGGCCCTGGACGGCCTCTTCGGGATCCTCGACGAGGAGCACGCACGCGTGGGCCGTGCCTCGGGCCGCCTGGAGTACGTCGTGCGGCGCATGGTCGAGGTGCTGATCGCCGAACTCCCCTACGTCACCCTGCTGCTGCGGGTGCGCGGCAACACCGGCACCGAGCGGTGGGCCCTGGAGCGCCGCCGCGACTTCGACCACCGGGTCGCCGAGCTCCTGAAGGCGGCGGCCGCGGACGGCGACGTGCGCGGTGACGTGGAGGTACGCCTGGCGACCCGCCTGGTCTTCGGGATGATCAACTCCATCGTGGAGTGGTACCGCCCGGACGGCCGGGGCATGAACGAACGCGAAGTGGCGGACGCGGTGGCCCAGTTGATCTTCGGCGGGTTGCGGCAGGCTTCCTGAACTCAGCCCTGCGGTTCCAGGTCCTCCTCCTCGAAGACCAGGAGGGTGCGGGTGCTGAGGACCTCCGGGATCGCCTGGAGGCGGGTGAGGACCAGTTCGCGCAGGGACCTGTTGTCCGGGGTGTGGACGAGCAGCAGGACGTCGAAGTCGCCCCCGACCAGCGCGATGTGCGAGGCCCCGGGCAGCTGTCTGAGCTGTTCGCGGACCGTGCGCCAGGAGTTCTGGACGATCTTCAGGGTGATGTAGGCCGAGGTGCCCTGACCCGCGCGCTCATGGTTGACCCGGGCGCCGAAGCCGCGGATCACGCCGTCCTCGACGAGGCGGTTGATCCGCGCGTAGGCGTTGGCGCGCGAGACATGCACCCGTTCGGCGACCGACCTTATCGACGCGCGGCCGTCCGCCTGGAGCATCTGGAGGATGTCCTGATCGATGGCGTCGAGCGGACGCGGGGGCGAAACGGGGACGCCGCCCTCCACGCCTTCGGCCATTTGTTCAGGTGCCATGTCCCCCCGCCTCCCTACCATGGACGTACTGCGTCCATCTCAGGCTGTGGAGAACCGTTTGTCCACAGCCTGAGGGGGCCTGTAGCCAAAATGTGCCGGCGACCGAACAATCGGTAGGTGAGGCGCCTCACACCCGTGGTGCGCCACCAGCCGCTCCCACGAGGAGGTGCCGTCATGACGGTCATGGAGCAGCGGGGCGCGTATCGGCCGTCGCCGCCGCCCGCCTGGCAACCCCGCACGGACCCCGTGCCCCTGCTGCCCGACGCGCAGCCCCATCGCGTCCTCGGCACCGACGCGGCCGCGCAGGCCGACCCGGCCCTGCTGCGCCGGCTGTACGCCGAGCTGGTGCGCGGCCGCCGCTACAACACACAGGCCACCGCCCTCACCAAGCAGGGCCGCCTCGCCGTCTACCCCTCCAGCACCGGCCAGGAGGCCTGCGAGATCGCCGCCGCGCTGGCCCTCCAGGACCACGACTGGCTCTTCCCCAGCTACCGCGACACCCTCGCCGCCGTCGCCCGCGGCCTGGACCCCGTCCAGGCGCTGACCCTCCTGCGCGGCGACTGGCACACCGGCTACGACCCGCGCGAACACCGGGTGGCCCCCCTCTGCACCCCCCTCGCCACCCAGCTCCCGCACGCCGTCGGCCTCGCGCACGCCGCCCGTCTCAAGGGCGACGACGTGGTGGCGCTCGCCATGGTCGGCGACGGCGGCACCAGCGAGGGCGACTTCCACGAGGCGCTGAACTTCGCCGCCGTCTGGCAGGCCCCGGTCGTCTTCCTGGTCCAGAACAACGGCTTCGCGATCTCCGTCCCGCTCGCCAAGCAGACCGCGGCCCCCTCGCTGGCCCACAAGGCCGTCGGCTACGGCATGCCCGGGCGGCTGGTCGACGGCAACGACGCGGTCGCCGTGCACGAGGTCCTCACCGCCGCCGTACGCCACGCGCGCGCGGGCGGCGGACCCACCCTGGTGGAGGCGATCACCTACCGCGTGGACGCCCACACCAACGCCGACGACGCGACCCGCTACCGCGGCGACGCCGAGGTCGAGACCTGGCGCGGGCACGACCCCATCGCCCTCCTGGAACACGAACTGACCGAGCGCGGACTGATCGACGAGGCCAGCATCGAGGCCGTACGCGAGGACGCCGAGGAGTTCGCCGCCGGGCTGCGCCAGCGCATGAACCAGGACCCGGTCCTCGACCCCATGGACCTGTTCGCCCATGTCTACGCCGAGACCACCCCGCAACTGCGTGAGCAGCAGGCCCAGTTGCGCGCCGAGCTCGAGGCCGAGCTCGACTCTCACGGGGGGACGCACCGATGACCACCGTCGCCCTCAAGCCGGCCACCATGGCGCAGGCCCTCACGCGCGCGCTGCGCGACGCGATGGCGGCCGACCCCACCGTGCACGTCATGGGCGAGGACGTCGGCACCCTCGGCGGTGTCTTCCGGGTCACCGACGGACTGGCCAAGGAGTTCGGCGAGGACCGCTGCACGGACACCCCGCTCGCCGAGGCCGGCATCCTCGGCACGGCCGTCGGCATGGCGATGTACGGGCTGCGGCCGGTCGTGGAGATGCAGTTCGACGCCTTCGCGTACCCGGCGTTCGAACAGCTGATCAGCCATGTGGCGAAAATGCGCAACCGCACGCGCGGGGCGATGCCCCTCCCGATCACCATCCGGGTCCCCTACGGCGGCGGCATCGGCGGGGTCGAGCACCACAGCGACTCCTCCGAGGCCTACTACATGGCGACGCCGGGGCTCCACGTCGTCACACCCGCGACCGTCGCCGACGCCTACGGACTGCTGCGCGCCGCCATCGCCTCCGACGACCCCGTCGTCGTCCTGGAGCCCAAGCGGCTCTACTGGTCGAAGGACTCCTGGAACCCGGACGACCCCCAGGCCGTTGAACCGATAGGCCGTGCGGTGGTGCGGCGCCCCGGCCGGAGCGCCACACTCATCACGTACGGGCCGTCCGTGCCCGTGTGCCTCGAAGCCGCCGAGGCCGCGCGGGAGGAGGGGTGGGATCTCGAAGTCGTCGACCTGCGCTCGCTGGTGCCGTTCGACGACGACACGGTCTCGGCCTCGGTACGGCGGACCGGACGAGCGGTCGTCGTGCACGAGTCGGGTGGGTTCGGCGGTCCGGGCGGGGAGATCGCGGCCCGGATCACGGAGCGCTGCTTCCACCATCTGGAGGCGCCGGTGCTGCGCGTGGCCGGGTTCGACATTCCTTATCCGCCGCCGATGCTGGAGCGTCACCACCTGCCCGGCGTGGACCGGATCCTGGACGCCGTCGGGCGTCTGCAGTGGGAGGCGGAGAGCTGATGGCGCAGGTGCTGGAGTTCAGGCTGCCGGATCTCGGCGAGGGCCTGACCGAGGCGGAGATCGTCCGCTGGCTGGTGGAGGTCGGCGACGTCGTCGCGGTCGACCAGCCGGTCGTCGAGGTCGAGACGGCCAAGGCGATGGTCGACGTCCCCTGCCCCTACGCCGGCGTCGTCACGGCCCGATTCGGCGAGGAGGGCAGTGAACTCCCGGTGGGGTCACCGCTCATCACGGTGGCGGTGGGGGCACCGGCGTCCGACCCGGATGCGCGGGCCGAGGGCTCGGGGAACGTCCTTGTCGGGTACGGCACCTCGGAGGCACCCGCGCGCAGGCGCAGGGTGCGGAGGGAGCAGCAGGTCCCCGTGCCGGTGAACGTGCCGGTGAACGGCAGTCCGGCATCTCCCGAGGTGGTCGAGGGCCCGGTCCCCGTGATCTCCCCGCTGGTCCGCCGCCTCGCCCGCGAGAACGGCCTCGACCTCAGGGAGCTCACCGGTTCCGGCCCCGACGGACTGATCCTCCGGGCCGACGTCGAGTACGCCCTGCGTGCCGCCGCCTCGCACGGACGCCCGGCAGCGATCGTCGCCCCGGAAGCCCCGGAAGCCCCGGAAGCCCCGCGAAACCCGGCGACGACCTCGGCCGCCACCCCCGCAGGGACCCGTGTCCCCCTCAAGGGCGTCCGAGGCGCGGTCGCCGACAAGCTGTCCCGCAGCCGGAGCGAGATCCCCGACGCCACCTGCTGGGTGGACGCCGACGCGACGGAACTCATGCGCGCGCGTGCCGCGATGAACGCGACCGGCGGCCCGAAGATCTCCCTGCTCGCGCTGCTCGCCCGGATCTGCACCGCCGCCCTCGCCCGGTTCCCCGAGCTCAACTCCACCGTCGACATGGCGGCCAGGGAGATCG
>NZ_JBHVYZ010000020.1:21092-68768 GCF_042880295.1 Streptomyces sp. NPDC058307 | reverse complement strand
CCTCGCCCGGTTCCCCGAGCTCAACTCCACCGTCGACATGGCGGCCAGGGAGATCGTGCGCCTGGACGCCGTACATCTGGGGTTCGCCGCGCAGACCGAGCGGGGACTGGTCGTGCCGGTCGTCAAGGACGCGCACGCTCGGGACACCGAGTCGCTGTCCGCGGAGTTCGCCCGGCTGACCGAGGCGGCCCGCACCGGCACCCTCACCCCCGCGGAACTCACGGGCGGCACCTTCACGTTGAACAACTACGGCGTGTTCGGTGTCGACGGCTCCACGCCGATCATCAACCACCCCGAGGCGGCCATGCTCGGCGTCGGCCGCATCATTCCCAAACCGTGGGTGCACGAGGGTGAGCTGGCGGTGCGTCAGGTCGTCCAGCTCTCGCTCACCTTCGACCACCGGGTGTGCGACGGCGGCACCGCGGGCGGCTTCCTGCGGTATGTGGCGGACTGCGTGGAACAGCCGGCGGTCCTGCTGCGCACCCTGTGACCGAGGCACCCGCACACCACGCTCGCGGCGCCGGCACCCGCCCGCCGCGAGCGTGGTGTCGGCACGCCACCCCCGATCGCGGCGCCGCCGCACGTTCCCTGTGATCGCGACGGCACGCATACTCGGGGGGTGACCTCCAACGAGCCCCCGCGCGCCCCGCACGCCGGTCCTGTGTACGACGTGGTCGTGCTCGCCGGGGGTGCCGCCCGGCGGCTCGGCGGTGCGGACAAGCCCGGTGTGCGGGTGGGCGGACGGGCCCTGCTCGACCGCGTCCTCGCGGCCTGCGCCGACGCCGGTACCACCGTCGTCGTCGCCGACCCCCGCCCCACCGCCCGGCCGGTGACCTGGGCCCGCGAGGACCCGCCCGGCGGCGGTCCGCTGGCCGCCCTGGACGCCGGCCTGCGCCACACCACGGCGCGGTACGTGCTCGTTCTCTCCGCCGACCTGCCCTTCCTCCATGAGGGCACCGCACGAACGCTGCTGACCGTCCTGCGCACGGGCGCTGCCGACGGCGTGCTGCTCACCGACGCCGACGGCCGCGACCAGCCGCTGGTGGCCGCGTACCGCACGCCCTCACTGCGCCACGAACTCGCCGCACTCACCAAGGAGCACGGCGCTCTCACCGGCCTTCCGCTGCGCCGGCTGACCGCCGCGCTCGATCTCACCCGCGTCCCCGACCCCGTCGCGTCCTTCGACTGCGACACCTGGGACGACATCGCCACCGCCAGGGCACGCATCAGGGAGCATGGGCACGTGTTGGACGAATGGATTTCCGCAGTCAAGGACGAGCTGGGCATCGACCTCGACGTCGACACCGGCGTGCTGCTCGACCTCGCCCGTGACGCCGCGCACGGCGTGGCCAGGCCCGCGGCACCACTGACCACCTTCCTCGTCGGTTACGCCGCCGCACAGGCGGGCGGCGGCCCCGAGGCGGTCGCCGAGGCCTCCCGCAAGGCCGCGGCCCTGGCCCTGCGCTGGGCGGAGGAGGCCGACGGGGACACGGCCGCCGCGCCCGGCGGGGCCCCGGACACCCGCCCGGACGCCGGATGACCGCCCGGTCCGCCCGGTCCGTGCGCGCCGGCGACTCCGCGGGCCTCGCCGAAGACGCCGACGATCTCGACGTCGAGGAGGCGCTGGCCCTGGTGAGAGAGGACAACGGCATGGGCCATCCCGGGTCTCACCGCCCTCCCGCCCCGCCGCCCCAGGGCTCGGGCCCGGCAGCAGCCGGGCCGGACGTCCGCCACAAGGCCACCCCGTGGCCCGAGGCCCGCGCCATCGCCGCCCGGGCCGCCCGCGTGGTCACCCGCACTGCCCACCGCGCCCCCGTCTCCGTACGGCTCGAGGACGCTCTCGGACTCACCCTGGCCGCCCCTCTCGACGCCCTCACCGACCTCCCCTCCTTCGACACCTCGGCCATGGACGGCTGGGCGGTCGCGGGACCCGGGCCCTGGGCCGTACGGGACGAGGGCGTGCTGGCCGGGCATGCCGAGCCCGCGCCCCTCACCGACGGCGAGGCCATCCGGATCGCGACCGGCGCACGCGTCCCCCCGGACACCACCGCCATCCTGCGCAGCGAGCACGGGCAGACCGACGAGAAGGGCCGGCTGCACGCCACCCGGGAGGTCGTGCACGGCCAGGACATCCGCCCGCGCGGCCAGGAGTGCCGCAGCGGCGACCAGCTCCTGCCGCCCGGCACCCTCGCCACCCCGGCTGTCCTCGGCCTTGCCGCGGCCGCCGGGTACGACACCGTCACCGCTGTCCCCCGCCCCCGCGTCGAAGTCCTCGTCCTCGGCGACGAGTTGCTCACCGAGGGCACTCCGCGCGACGGTCTGATCCGGGACGCCCTCGGCCCCATGCTCCCGCCCTGGCTGCGCGCGCTCGGCGCCGAGGTCACCGCGGTTCGCCGGCTCGGTGACTCCGCCCAGGCCCTGCACAAGGCGGTCACCGGCTCCAAGGCGGACGTGATCGTCACGACCGGCGGCACCGCGGCCGGGCCCGTCGACCACGTCCACCCCATCCTTCGCCGTATCGGCGCCGAACTCCTGGTCGACGGTGTCAAGGTGCGCCCCGGGCACCCCATGCTGCTGGCCCGCACCAAGGAGAACCAGCACCTCGTCGGCCTGCCGGGCAACCCGCTGGCCGCCGTCTCCGGCCTGCTCACGCTCGCCGAACCGCTGCTGCGCACCCTGGCCGCCCGCCCGGCCCCGGAGCCGTACACCCTGCCCCTGAGGGACGGGGCCCACGGTCACCCCTACGACACCCGGCTCGTCCCGGTCGTCCTGCGCGGTGACAGCGCGATCCCGCTGCACTACAACGGTCCCGCCATGCTGCGGGGCATCGCGGCCGCCGACGCCCTCGCCGTCGTACCGCCCGGGGGTGCCCGGCCGGGGCAGGAGGCCGAACTGCTCGATCTGCCCTGGGCGTCCGCCGGGATCGGGGTGTGTTTCACGTGAAACTTCCGGGCCATGACGCGATCGCCCGCCAGGCGGACGAGCATCTCGTGACCCACAAGGTGAGGCTGCCGCGCAAAGTGGTGGAGCACCCGTTCCGTCAGGTCGCCAAGCGGGTGCTGATGGCCCTGCTGGTCCTCGCGGCTACGGCCCTGATCGTCTACGCAGACCATGACGGCTACAACGACAACTCGGACCAATCGGTCGACTTCCTCGACGCCTGGTACTACGCGACCGTCACCCTCTCCACCACCGGATACGGCGACATCACCCCGGTCAGCGATGCCGCCCGGCTCACCAACATCTTCGTCATCACGCCGCTGCGTGTGCTGTTTCTGATCATCCTGGTCGGCACCACGCTCGAGGTCCTCACCGAGCGCACCCGCGAGGAGTGGCGACTCAACCGCTGGAGGTCCACCTTGCGCGACCACACCGTCGTCGTCGGCTTCGGAACCAAGGGCCGCTCCGCGATCCAGACGGTGTGCGCGACGGGCCTGAAGAAGGAGCAGGTCGTGGTGGTCGACCCCAGTGGCAGGGCGATCGAGGCCGCGACCGCCGAGGGCTATGCGGGCGTCGTCGGGGACGCGACGCGCAGCGAGGTGCTGAAGCAGGCCGAGGTGCACAGGGCCCGGAAGATCATCATCGCGACCCAGCGGGACGACACCGCCGTCCTGGTGACGCTGACGGCTCGCCAGCTCAACAAGGGCGCCAAGATCGTGGCCGCGGTACGCGAGGAGGAGAACGCGCCGCTGCTCAAGCAGTCCGGCGCGGACGCCGTCATCACCAGCGCCAGCGCGGCCGGCCGGCTCCTCGGACTGTCGGTGCTGAGCCCCGCGGCCGGCATGGTGATGGAGGACCTCATCCAGCAGGGCAGCGGGCTCGACATCGTCGAACGGCCGGTCATAAAGGCCGAGGTGGGCAGGAAGCCACGGGAGACGGACGACCTGGTGGTGAGTGTGCTGCGCGGGCACCGGGTGCTCGGGTACGACGATCCGGCCGTCGGGACGCTGGAGCTGACGGACCGGCTGATCACGATCGTGCGGGCGACGCCGGGCAGCCAGGTGGCACCCGGCGTCCGCCCGCTCCCGCAGGGCTGAACGCGGGTCCGGAACGCGGATCCGGTCACTACCGTCGCGCGAACTCATCGGTGGTGCACGGATTTTTCCGGGCGGGGAGTAGCGTCGAGCGCATGCATGCGATCACGATTCCCGAACCCGGTGGACCCGAGGCGCTGGTCTGGAGCGAGGTGCCGGACCCCGTGGCCGGCGAGGGCGAGGTGCTGGTCGAGGTGGTGGCCGGGGCCGTCAACCGCGCCGACATCCTGCAACGCCAGGGCTTCTACAACCCCCCGCCCGGCGCCTCCCCCTACCCCGGTCTGGAGTGCTCCGGACGGATCGCCGAGATCGGCCCCGGCGTCTCCGGCTGGACCGTCGGCGACGAGGTGTGCGCGCTGCTCGCGGGCGGCGGATACGCCGAGAAGGTCGCCGTACAGGCCGGGCAGCTGCTGCCCGTTCCCAAGGACGTCGACCTGAAGCGGGCGGCCGCGCTGCCCGAGGTGGTCTGCACGGTCTGGTCGAACGTCTTCATGGTCGCCCACCTGCGTCCCGGCGAGACCCTGCTGGTGCACGGCGGCTCCAGCGGCATCGGCACGATGGCGATCCAGCTCGCGAAGGCCGTGGGCGCCAAGGTCGCGGTGACCGCGGGCACGCGGGAGAAGCTGGACCGCTGCGCCGAGCTCGGCGCGGACGTCCTGATCAACTACCGGGAGCAGGACTTCGTCGAGGAGGTCAGAAAGGCCACCGACGGGGCGGGCGCCGACGTCATCCTCGACAACATGGGCGCGAAGTACCTCGATCGCAACGTCCAGGCACTCGCCGTCAACGGACGGCTCGCGATCATCGGCATGCAGGGCGGCGTCAAGGGCGAGCTGGACATCGCCACGCTGCTGAACAAGCGCGCCGCGATCAGCGCGACCTCGCTGCGGGCACGGCCGACGGCCGAGAAGACGGCGATCGTGGCGGCCGTACGCGAGCATGTGTGGCCGCTGCTGGACGGCGGGCACATCCGTCCCGTCGTCGACCGCGAGCTGCCGATGAGCGACGCGGCCGCCGCGCACCGGGTCGTCGAGGAGAGCGGCCACATCGGCAAGGTCCTCCTCGTCAGGTCCTAGGCGCCCTGCTACGGCCCTAGGAGCGCCGTACCCGCAGCGCGAACAGGCCGAGCCCGAGTCCCAGTCCGACCAGCACCAGCCCGGTGCCGAGCGGCAGGATGAACACCTTGGACCCGGCCACGGGCCGCTGCGCGGGGTGTGACGGCCGGGCCACGGGGCTCTGCGGGGGCGGCTCCGACACGGCGGTGAGGTCGCCGTCGCCGGCGTCGGTCCCCCTGGACGCCGTACCGTCCGCGTCCGCGTTCTGCGCCTCCGGCTCCTCGGGCCGCCCCGGCCGCTCCCGTCCCTCACCCGCACGGCTTCCGGCACGGGAAGGGGTGGCCTCCGAGGGGGAGGGCGCGAGGGAGGCCGAGGGGGAGGCGCGCTCCGGACCGTGCTCGCGCGGGGGACGCGGGGAGACGGCGGACGGGGAGGCGGCGGACGGGGAGACGGAGTGCCTCGGCCCATGAGCCGGCATCCGGCTCGGCGGGGCGCCGGAGGGGGCGGCCGGCGTGTCGTGCGGCGCGGGCCCGGTGGCGTACGGCCGTGCGGGCTTCCGCAGGGCCTCGTGGGCCGGTACCGAGACCGGTGACCGCGTGGCGGAGGCGGAGGCGGACGTGCCCGCCGCCGGGACGCGTCGCGTCAGCTCGGCGCCGTACGCCAGGTCGGCCCGGGGCAGGACCGTCACGCTCGCGCCCACCACGATCGCCAGTACTGTCGCGCGTAGCCAGGGAGTCACGGGACAAGACTGGCATTTCGGCAAAGGACCGGCATTCCGAGTGACTCCATGGGGGCGATCCGCTCCGGGAACGGTGGATCAGCGCACAGTGGGGGCACCCCAACGGTGAGGTGTACGGGTGCGAGAGAATGGCGGCATGGAGATGCCGAGGAACGAAGGTTCGCCGGAAAGTCCCCAGATCCTGGTCGTGGGCCAGGACGGGATGGCACTGGGCGGCGGGGGTGACGACGACTCCCGGGAGGTCCCGGTCACGGAGATGGTCGAGCAGCCCGCGAAGGTCATGCGGATCGGCAGCATGATCAAGCAGCTGCTCGAAGAGGTGCGCGCGGCTCCTCTCGACGAGGCCAGCCGGGCCCGGCTCAAGGAGATCCACGCCAGCTCGGTGAAGGAGCTGGAGGACGGTCTGGCCCCCGAGCTCGTGGAGGAGCTGGAGCGGCTCTCCCTGCCCTTCAACGAGGACGTGACCCCGAGCGACGCGGAACTGCGGATCGCGCAGGCCCAGTTGGTGGGCTGGCTCGAGGGACTCTTCCACGGGATCCAGACCACCCTGTTCGCCCAGCAGATGGCCGCGCGGGCCCAGCTGGAGTCGATGCGCCGCGCCCTCCCGCCGGGTGTCGGCGGCCAGGAGGACGGCGGTGACCCGCGCGCGGGCGGCCGTTCGGGCGGACCATACCTGTAACCCCCGACAAAGAAGGGCCCGGCAGCCGACGCTGCCGGGCCCTTCATCTCGCCGCTGGGAAGTCACCGGTGGGAAGTCACCGCTGGGAAGTCACCGCTGGGAAGTCGCGAGTGGGGAGCCGCAGGTCGGAAACGCTCGTTCGGGTTCTTCTTCGTGAGTTTGGCCACGGAGTCCGTTCCGTCGTCCCGGCGGAGCGGGTGCCCGTTCCGTGACCGTACGCGAAAGAAAGGTCGTGCGGGCGTTACAGCGGCCCTACGGCCGGTACACAGAATGTGCACGCCGAGACGTAGTACAGATTTGACGTCCGGTCCGTCTCGGGCCGGTCCCCGGGCTCATCCCGGACCGGCGGCTTGCGTGAAGGCTGTAGCGTGGCCGACGGAGACCGTAACAACACCGCGCGCACCGCGGGCAGAAACGACGGCGAGGACCGATGGCACAGCAGCAGCGCGCTCAGGGCCCGTCCGACCCCGAGGCGACTGGCGGCGGAATGTCAGATGCGCCGGAGCTGTGGGGTAACGGCGGACTGGTGGGGGACGGCCGGTACCGGCTGACCCGCAGACTCGGCCGGGGCGGTATGGCCGAGGTGTTCGCGGCCGAGGACGTACGGCTCGGCCGCACCGTGGCGGTCAAGCTGCTGCGCGCCGACCTGGCCGAGGACCCGATCTCCAAGGCCCGCTTCACACGTGAGGCCCAGTCCGTGGCCGGCCTCAACCACCACGCGATCGTCGCCGTGTACGACTCCGGCGAGGACTTCGTGGGCGGCCAGTCGGTGCCGTACATCGTCATGGAGATCGTCGAGGGGCGGACGATCCGGGATCTGCTGCTCAACGCCGAGGCCCCGGGGCCCGAGCAGGCCCTGATCATCGTCTCCGGGGTCCTGGAGGCGCTCGCCTACTCGCACCAGCACGGCATCGTGCACCGCGACATCAAGCCCGCCAACGTGATCATCACGCACAACGGCGCGGTCAAGGTGATGGACTTCGGCATCGCCCGCGCCCTGCACGGCGCGTCCACGACGATGACGCAGACCGGCATGGTCATGGGCACCCCGCAGTACCTCTCCCCGGAGCAGGCCCTCGGCAAGGCCGTCGACCACCGCTCCGACCTGTACGCGACGGGCTGTCTGCTGTACGAACTCCTCGCGCTGCGGCCGCCGTTCACCGGCGAGACCCCGCTGTCCGTCGTCTACCAGCACGTCCAGGACATCCCGACGCCCCCGTCGCAGGTCTCCGACGCCGTCCCGCCGGAGCTGGACGGCCTGGTCATGCGCTCGCTCGCCAAGGAGCCGGACGACCGCTTCCAGACGGCCGAGGAGATGCGCGGGCTCGTCCAGTACGGCCTGCAGATGCTGTACGACCAGGGCGGCCACACCGGCACCTGGAACACCGGCCCGGTGACGGCGCACGACGGCCGCGGCACGCCCGCCGGGGGCTTCGGGAGCACCAGCGTGCTGCCGCACCCCGGCGCCGCCTCCGGCACCACCCAGATCCCGCAGCAGATCCTGCCCACCGGTTACGGCGGCGGCGACGAGGGCGGCTTCGAGGGACACGGCAACCGGGGCAGCGGCCGCGGCAAGCTGTGGATCCTCGCCGTCCTCGCGGTGATCGCCGTCGCGGCGGGCGTCGCCCTGGCGCTCAACCACACCGGCGGAGACGGGAGTAGCGGCGGCACCGGCGAATCCGTCTCGCCGACCACCTCGCAGAGCACCGACGACAAGACGGCCAGCGAGACGCCGAGCGACGAGGCGACGAGCGAGGAGACCGACACGTCCACGGACAACAGCGGCACCTCGGGCGACTCCGGCTACACGCCGTCCTACACGCCGTCGTACACGCCCTCCTACACGCCGTCGGCCACGCCGACACAGCCGTCCGCGACCGCGACGCAGCCGTCCGAGACGGCGGAGCCCACGAACACGGCGGAGCCCACGAACACGGCGGTGCCGACCGGTGACGGCGGCCTCGTAGGAGGCGCGGGCGGCAGCGACGGCGGAGGCGACTCCTAGACCGACCGCGACGCCTCACGCGCGCGTGGCTCCGGGAACGGGCGCCACGCGCGCGTGCTGTTTGCGGGCCCCGCCTCAGCCCGCGAACGCGTCGCACACCGCGTCGTACTCCCGTGTCCACCACACCACCAGCGCCGAGGCCGCCGGGAACTGGGGGTCCGCGCGGGTGTCGCCGCGCTCGTAGTGCCAGCGCAGCATCCAGAAGTCGTTGAGACGCTCCCACCACACGCGGTGCACGGCCGCCGCGAGTTCCGAGGGCGTGGCTCCCGCCGTACGCCGGTACGCGCGCGCGTAGGCCCGCGTCTTCGGCAGGTCGAGCGTCCCCGCGGGTCGTACGAAGAAGATCGCGGCGGCGCGTACGGCCTCCTCGGCGCGGGGCTTCACGCCGAGCCGGTCCCAGTCGACGATCGCGGCGGGGGCGTCGCCCCGGTAGAGCAGGTTGAAGGGGTGGAAGTCCCCGTGCACCCATCCCACCGGTCCGCTGTGCGGAGGCCGCCGTCCCACGTGCTGTTCGAGCAGCGCCCGCCGCTCCAGGAGCCGGTGGCGGGCCAGCTCGTCGAAGGAGTCGGCGGGCCGGTGCCGGCGCACACGCGCGAGGAGGTCGTCGATGAGGGCGAAGGTGGTGGCGGGGTCGGCACCGGCGTCGGCGGGGTTCGCGCCGGGGGAGACGGGCTCAGCGGTCTCGGCATGGCGGGCGGGTAGTGGCGTGCGTGGCTCGGTGTGCGGGGCGCTTTCGCCGGTTCGTGCGCCTCCGCCTTCCCGCGCACCCTTTTCCGTCCACTGACGGACCCACTGGCGGCCCCGCTGACGACCCCGCTCGCGACCCTGCAGCGGCATCACCCGCTCCAGACTCGCGTGCACCACACCCAGCAGCGCCCCCAGCCGACCGCACTGCTCGGCGGTGAGCTGGGCGCCGTGCCGGTGGCGGCCTTCGATCCAGGGGTGGAGGGCGTAGGTGTGGCCGCCGACCACCGCGACCGTGCGGCCGTCGTGCGCGGGGAAGGGCGGGGCGACCGGGACGCCGAGGGCGGCCAGGCGCTGGGTGGCGCGGTGCTGGCGGGCGATCGCCTCGGGGGCGGCCGTCTCCGGGTCGAAGTGGTGCTTGAGGAAGTAGCGGCCGCGGGTCGTGCGGAGCCGGTAGCCGCGGTTGAGCAGGCCCTGGTCGACGGGATCACAGGCGAGGGCGGACCCGGCGGCGTAATGGCGGAGGAGGGCGCCGAGCGGGGGCGCGTGAGGCATGAGGGGTGGTACAGGAGAGCGCGGCACGCGCCAGATGCTAGGGCACGATCCAGCGCTGTGAGCTGGGCGTTGTCACAGGAAGTCACAGACTGCCACAGTAAGTCGCGCTCGGTCTCCTTCGGTCACGGGACCGTCGTGTCCGTCGAGTACGCGGGCCCGGAACGCTCGAAGGCCACCGGCCGGAACGCGCTCTCACGGCCGCCGAGGAGAAGGCCGAGGAGAAATACCCTGATTTCTCCTTCTCGGGTACTCGGCAAGTCGACCACGGAAACCCTTCCGGTGACCTGGGTCGACGGGATAACGTGCCGTTGCTCCGGCCTCCTGCAAGGCTGTGACCAGCACCCCTTCGACCCTTTTCCGATTTACTTGGAAATCCAAGCAAAATCCCAGGTCAAAGGGGGTTTCACAGAAATGTGGAGCACTGGGTAACGTGATTCTTGCAGGGCGCTCGCCGGGGCACCTGTCACGCCTGTTCCGGCCGAGTGGCACCCACCCCGTGCACGGGGGTCGGGAACAGGTGAGCCGCACTGGTACACCCGGCAACCCCGGGGGCCGGACCGACGGAGGAGCACACGTGACCGTGGAGAGCACTGCCGCGCGCAAGCCGCGACGCAGCGCCGGGACGAGGAAGTCCCCGAGCACCAAGCCCGAACTGGTTCAGCTGTTGACGCCCGAGGGCAAGCGCGTCAAGAACGCCGAGTACGACAAGTACGTCGCCGACATCACCCCCGAACAGCTCCGCGGCCTGTACCGCGACATGGTGCTCACCCGTCGCTTCGACGCCGAGGCCACCTCTCTGCAGCGCCAGGGCGAACTGGGCCTGTGGGCCTCGCTGCTCGGCCAGGAGGCCGCCCAGATCGGATCGGGACGAGCCCTGCGCGACGACGACTACGTCTTCCCGACCTACCGCGAGCACGGCGTGGCCTGGTGCCGCGGGGTCGACCCGACCAACCTGCTCGGCATGTTCCGCGGGGTGAACAACGGCGGCTGGGACCCGAACAGCAACAACTTCCACCTCTACACGATCGTCATCGGCTCCCAGACGCTGCACGCCACGGGCTACGCGATGGGCGTCGCCAAGGACGGCGCCGACTCCGCGGTCATCGCGTACTTCGGCGACGGCGCCTCCAGCCAGGGCGACGTGGCCGAATCGTTCACCTTCTCCGCGGTCTACAACGCCCCGGTCGTGTTCTTCTGCCAGAACAACCAGTGGGCCATCTCCGAGCCGACCGAGAAGCAGACCCGCGTCCCGCTCTACCAGCGCGCGCAGGGCTTCGGCTTCCCCGGTGTGCGGGTCGACGGCAACGACGTGCTCGCGTCGCTGGCCGTCACCAAATGGGCGCTGGAGCGGGCCCGCGCGGGTGAGGGGCCGACGCTGGTGGAGGCGTACACCTACCGGATGGGCGCCCACACCACCTCCGACGACCCGAGCAAGTACCGGGCCGACGAGGAGCGCGAGGCGTGGGAGGCCAAGGACCCGATCCTGCGCCTTCGCCGGTTCCTGGAGGCCGCAAACCACGCGGACGAGGGATTCTTCGCGGAACTGGAGACCGAGTCCGAGGCGTTGGGCAGGCGAGTGCGTGAGGCGGTCCGTGCCATGCCGGACCCGGACCGTTTCGCCATCTTCGACCACGCGTACGCGGACGGGCATGCGCTGGTCGATGAGGAGCGGGCCGGTTTCGCCGCCTACCAGGCGTCGTTCGCGGATGGGGAAGGGGCCTGATCATGGCGGAGACGGTGACATTCAAGAACATGGCTCTGGCCAAGGCGATCAACGAGTCGCTGCGGCGGGCCCTGGAGACCGACCCCAAGGTCCTGGTGATGGGAGAGGACGTCGGCAAGCTCGGCGGCGTCTTCCGGGTCACCGACGGTCTGCAGAAGGACTTCGGCGAGGACCGGGTCATCGACACCCCGCTCGCGGAGTCCGGCATCGTCGGCACCGCGATCGGCCTGGCCCTGCGCGGCTACCGGCCGGTGGTGGAGATCCAGTTCGACGGTTTCGTGTTCCCGGCCTACGACCAGATCGTCACCCAGCTGGCGAAGATGCACGCCCGCTCGCTCGGCAAGATCAAGATGCCGGTCGTCGTCCGTATCCCCTACGGCGGCGGCATCGGCGCGGTGGAGCACCACTCGGAGTCCCCGGAGTCACTGTTCGCGCATGTGGCGGGGCTGAAGGTGGTCTCGCCGTCGAACGCGTCGGACGCGTACTGGATGATGCAGCAGGCCATCCACAGCGACGACCCGGTGATCTTCTTCGAGCCCAAGCGGCGCTACTGGGACAAGGGCGAGGTCAACACCGAGGCCATCCCCGACCCGCTGCACAAGGCGCAGGTGGTCCGCGAGGGCACCGATGTCACCCTGGTCGCCTACGGCCCGATGGTGAAGCTCTGCCAGGAGGTCGCGGACGCGGCCGCGGAGGAGGGCAAGTCGCTGGAGGTGCTGGACCTGCGCTCCGTCTCGCCCCTGGACTTCGACACGATCCAGGCCTCGGTGGAGAAGACGCGGCGGCTGGTGGTGGTGCACGAGGCGCCGGTGTTCTTCGGCTCCGGCGCGGAGATCGCCGCCCGGATCACCGAGCGGTGCTTCTACCACCTGGAGGCGCCGGTGCTGCGGGTGGGCGGCTACCACGCCCCCTATCCGCCGGCGCGTCTGGAGGACGAGTACCTGCCGGGCCTGGACCGGGTGCTGGATGCCGTCGACCGCTCGCTGGCGTACTGAGGAGAGGGCCGTGACGACGATGACGGATGCGTCCGTACGTGAGTTCAAGATGCCCGACGTGGGCGAGGGCCTGACCGAGGCGGAGATCCTCAAGTGGTACGTCCAGCCCGGCGACACGGTCACCGACGGGCAGGTGGTGTGTGAGGTGGAGACGGCCAAGGCGGCCGTCGAACTGCCCATCCCCTACGACGGGGTGGTGCGCGACCTGCGCTTCCCCGAGGGCACCACGGTCGACGTGGGCACCGCGATCATCGCCATCGACGTGAGCGGCGGGGCCCCGGCGGCTGCGGAGACGCCGGAGACGCCGGCGGAGGCTCCTGAGGCCGCCGCGGCTCCCACTCCGGCTCCCGCTCCCGCTCCTGCTCCCGAGAAGAAGCCGGAGGGCACGGGCCGTCAGCCCGTCCTGGTCGGCTACGGCGTGGCCGTCTCCTCGACCAAGCGCCGCCCCCGCAAGGGCCCCGAACTGCCGCTGCAGCAGGCCTCGGTGGCGATCCAGACCGAGCTGAACGGCCATGGCCCGGCCCTCGTGGACCCGGCCCCGGCAGCCCCGGCCCCGGCAGCCCCTGCGTCCACCGCGTCGGCCGTCACCGCGTCGGCCGCAGCCGTGCAGTCGCGTCCGCTGGCCAAGCCCCCGGTGCGCAAACTGGCCAAGGACCTGGGCGTCGACCTCAGCACGGTGACTCCGTCCGGCCTGGACGGCATCATCACCCGCGAGGACGTCCACGCGGCGGTCGCCCCGGCCGAGGCGCCCGCCCCGGTCACGCAGGCTCCGCTGACACAGGCCCCGGTGACACACGCCCCGGCCGTCCCGGCGGCGCCCGCCGCCTCGTACGACGCGGGCCGTGAGACCCGTATCCCCGTCAAGGGCGTCCGCAAGGCCACCGCTCAGGCGATGGTCGGCTCCGCGTTCACCGCCCCGCACGTCACCGAGTTCGTGACGGTGGACGTCACCCGCACCCTGAAGCTGGTCGAGGAGCTCAAGCAGGACAAGGACTTCGCGGGCCTGCGCGTGAACCCGCTCCTGCTGATCGCCAAGGCCCTCCTGGTGGCGATCAAGCGGAACCCGGACGTCAACGCGTCTTGGGACGAGGCGAACCAGGAGATCGTCCTCAAGCACTACGTCAACCTGGGCATCGCCGCGGCCACCCCCCGCGGCCTGATCGTCCCGAACATCAAGGACGCCCACGCCAAGGCACTGCCCCAACTCGCCCGGGAGCTCGGCGAGCTGGTGGCCACCGCCAAGGAGGGCCGCACCAGCCCGACCGCCATGCAGGGCGGCACGGTGACCATCACCAACGTCGGCGTCTTCGGCGTCGACACCGGCACCCCGATCCTGCCGCCCGGTGAGTCCGCGATCCTCGCCGTCGGCGCGATCAAGCTCCAGCCCTGGGTCCACAAGGGCAAGGTCAAGCCCCGCCAGGTCACCACCCTGGCCCTCAGTTTCGACCACCGTCTGATCGACGGGGAGCTGGGTTCCAAGGTGCTGGCCGACGTGGCCGCCGTCCTCGAACAGCCCAGGAAGCTCATCACCTGGGCCTGAGGGCCGTACCACCGCACGCGAAGGGGCCTGCCATCCATGGAATGGCAGGCCCCTTGTGCGGTGTGGGTGTCAGCCGACCGTCGCGAAGCCGTAGTTGAGCAGCTTCTTCGCGTCCGTCTCGCGCTGGGGAATCGAGGTGGAGGCGAGGACCGTGCCGATGATGGTCTTGCCGTTGCGGGTGGCCGCGAAGACGAGGCAGTACTTGGCCTCGGGGCCCGAGCCGGTCTTCACGCCGATGGTGCCGCTGTAGCTGCTGAGCAGGCCGTTGGTGTTGGTCCACGGCGTCATCGTGCGGGTGGAGCCCGTCTTGGTGATGGTCTTCGCCGTGTACTTCTTCGTCTTCACGACCGTGCGGAACGTGGCGTTCTTCATCGCGCTGCTGGCGATCTTCGTCAGGTCGCGCGGAGTGGAGTAGTTGTTGCCGTTGCCGATGCCGTCGAAGGAATCGAAGTGCGTGTTCCTCAGGCCGAGCGCCGTGGCGGCCGTGTTCATCTTGCCGACGAACGACTTCACGCGCGCGGCGCGCGTCGAGCCGGTGCCGTAGGTGTCGGCGAGCGCGTACGCGGCGTCGCAGCCCGACGGCAGCATCAGACCGTACAGCAGCTGACGGACGGTGACCTTGTCACCGACGATCAGGTGGGCCTGCGAGGCGTTGTTCGCGACGATGTAGTCGCTGTACGCCTTCTGGATCGTGACCTTCTTGTCCAGGTTCAGGTTCGACTGCGCGAGCACGACCTTCGCGGTCATGATCTTGGTGGTGGAGCCCGTGGAACGCTTGGTGTCCGCCGCCTTGGTGAACAGCGTCTTAGCGTTCGCGTTGTTCATGACGTAGCCGCCCTTGGCCACGATCGAGGGCGCGGTGGCGGCCTGTGCCGGCGCGGCGGCCAGGGCCCCGGTCGCGAGCATGGCACCCGCGGTGATGCTGACCGCGGTGGCTCTGCGGATACGACTGCCCTTGGAACCGGTGATGGCGGTAATCAAGTGAAATACCCCGATTGTGTTGAATGCCCCTGAAACGCGGCCGAGTTGGGGGGAGGAAGAGGGCCGCACGTATGAGATACGTATCTAGCACGAATGGTTGTGAGGTGAAGCGGTCGGGGTTGTCATCTGTGGTGCCCTTGTTACATACGGGTCCGCATTCTGGACGGGACTCATCATGCGTACGTCTTGTATCTAAGCTGTGGGCATGACTCTGGCCGTGAAGCAGCCCCCCGCCGCCGACCGCGTCTACACCCACGTCAAGCAGGGCGTGCTGGACCGCCGCTACGAGGGCGGAAGCCTGCTCACCGAGGGCGAGCTCGCCGAGGCCACCGGAGTGTCGCGCACCCCGGTGCGGGAGGCGCTGCTGCGTCTCGAGGTCGAGGGCCTGATCAAGCTTTACCCGAAAAAGGGGGCGCTGGTCCTGCCCGTCTCCGCGCAGGAGATCGCCGACGTCGTCGAGACCCGGCAGCTCGTCGAGGGACACGCCGCCCGCAAGGCCGTACCCGCGTCCCCGCAGCTCATCGCGCGCCTGGAGGAACTGCTCGCGCGGCAGAAGGAGCAGGCCGCCGCCGGGGATCTGGCCGGTGCCGCCGTCACCGACCGCTGTTTCCACGCCGAGATCGTCCGCAGCGGCGGCAACGAGATCCTCAGCCGGCTCTACGACCAGCTCCGCGACCGCCAGCTCAGGATGGGCGTCGCCGTCATGCACGCCCACCCGGACCGCATCACCAAGACCCTCGTCGAGCACGAGCAGATCCTCCAGGCGCTGCGCTCCGGCGACGCGGAGGCGGTCGTGGGCCTGATCCACGGGCACGTCGAGTGGTTCTCCCACCTCGCCCGGGGTGAGGTGCGATGAGCCGGTCCACTCTTCCGGGTGATCCTCCGGGCGGCCGGCGCGCGATGGCCGTGTGGGGCATCGGCGTCTCCGTCTACTTCGTCGCGGTCATCTTCCGTACGTCCCTCGGGGTCGCCGGCCTCGACGCGGCCGAACGCTTCCATGTCAACGCCTCGGCCCTGTCGACCTTCTCCATCCTCCAGCTCCTGGTCTACGCCGGGATGCAGATACCGGTCGGTCTGCTCGTGGACCGGCTCGGCACCAAGAAGGTGCTGACGCTCGGCGTGGTGCTCTTCACGGCCGGGCAGCTCGGCTTCGCGTTCTCACCGTCGTACGGCACCGCCCTCGCCTCGCGCGCCCTGCTCGGCTGCGGCGACGCGATGACCTTCATCAGCGTGCTGCGGCTGGGCACCCGCTGGTTCCCGGCCCGGCGCGGACCGATGGTCGCGCAGCTCGCCGGGCTCGCCGGCATGGCGGGCAACCTGGTCTCCACGCTGGTCCTGGCCCGGCTGCTGCACGGCGTCGGCTGGACGGCCGCGTTCGCGGGCAGCTCGCTGGCGGGTGTCGTGGTGCTGGTCCTGCTGCTCCTCTTCCTCAAGGACCACCCCGAGGGACAGGAGCCCGAGCCCTTCCCGCACCAGGGAGCGGCCTACGTACGACGCCAGATCGCCGCGTCCTGGCGGGAGCCCGGCACCCGGCTCGGCCTGTGGGTGCACTTCACGACGCAGTTCCCGGCGATGGTGTTCCTGCTGCTGTGGGGCCTGCCGTTCCTCGTCGAGGCGCAGGGGCTGTCCCGCGCGGTGGCGGGCGAACTGCTCACTCTGGTCGTGCTGTCCAACATGGTCGTCGGTCTGGTCTACGGCCAGGTCGTCGCCCGGCACCACGGGGCGCGGCTGCCGCTCGCGCTCGGGACCGTGGGGGCGACGGCGCTGCTGTGGGCGGCCACGCTGGCCTACCCCGGTGAGCGGGCGCCGATGTGGCTGCTGATCGTGCTGTGCGTGGTGCTCGGCTCGTGCGGACCGGCGTCGATGCTCGGCTTCGACTTCGCGCGGCCGGCGAATCCGCCGGAGCGGCAGGGCACCGCGTCCGGGATCACGAACATGGGCGGGTTCGTCGCCTCGATGACGACTCTGTTCGCCGTAGGCGTCCTCTTGGACGCGACCGACGACAACTACACCGTGGCCTTCTCCTCCGTCTTCGTGCTCCAGGCGCTCGGCGTCAGCCAGATCCTGCGGCTGCGCGGACGGGCGGCCCGGCGGGAGCGGGAGCGGCTGGTGGCCAGCCGCGTGGAGACGGTCCACGTGCCCGCCTGAACGGACGTCAGCGCACGCTCACCCCTCTCGGAACGGACCCCGGCACCCGCTACCGCGTCACCGTGAAGTTCCTCAGGATCGCCGACGTCAGTTCCGGGTCGCCCTCCGCCTTCACCCGGTCCGCCACCGCGTCCACGCCCACGCGGCCGCAGGCCAGGCGGACGTAGGTCTCCCAGTCGAGGCTGAGGGCGGCCGCCGGGCCGAGGGCGGGGACGGTCTCCAGGGTGCCGCGGCCCTGGATGTCGACGCGGATGGTGCGCAGGAACTCGATGGGACCGTGGACGTCGAAGACGATCGCCGAACTGCGGGGCGCCTCGGCCTTGACGGCCACCACGTCGGGGAGCGCGGCGAGCAGGACGTCACGGGCGATGTGCGCGCCGGGGGAGTCCAGGTTGCCGGGCCGGCCCAGGGCGGTGCGCAGGTCCTGCTCGTGCACCCAGACGTCGAAGGCGTGCTGGCGCATGGAGTCCTCGAGGGTCAGCTCGGTTCCGAGCGGACCGCGCACCTTCGTGCCGGGGTCGCGGGAGTCGTTCCGCAGCTGGCGGTTGCGGCGGATGATGACGTACTCCAGCTCGGAGGTCATCTCCGGCGCCGTGTGGTGACGGCGGACGTCGACCTGCATCTCCATGTACCGCTGGTGTTCGTTGGTGACGTGGAAGAGGTCGCGGGGCAGGGAGTGGATGGGGCGCGGGTCGCCCAGCATCTCGCAGTCCAGGCCGATGACATGGGACACCACATCCCTCACCGACCAGCCGGGGCAGGGGGTGCGGCGGTTCCACTCTCCCTCCACGAGGGGGTTCACCAGCTCGGATATCGCGTTGATGGAGTCGGTCCAGGCGTCGGCGTAGGGCTGGAGGGTGGGATGCAGACTCACGGAACGGGACCCCTCGGCGGTCGGAACACGGGCTGGTGATGGCGTCGTTGCCAGTGGAGGCGATTGCTGTCGGCGGGTGTCTTGAGACGCTAAGTTACGCTGCTGTGAGGCACCCCGGCAGTGCTTTCGTGTGACGATCGTAGGCCCGTAAGGGACGGCTCGAATGCCAGGACGGTGGTAGTGTGCGCGCCTCTTTGATCCAGATCGCCGTGGACGAGGGCGAATCGGTCGAATCGCGTCGGCGTCGCGTGGCGGCACTGGTACGGGATCAGGCCGGAGCCGACCTCGTCGTGCTGCCGGAACTGTGGACCACCGGGGCGTTCGCCTTCGAGGAGTTCGGGAGCGAGGCCGAGCCCCTGGAAGGGCCGACCCACGAGGTCATGGCGAAGGCTGCGAGCGACGCGGGCGTGTGGCTGCACGCGGGCTCGATCCCCGAGCGGACCCCTGACGGCACCCTCTACAACACCTCCCTCCTCTTCTCACCCTCCGGTGATCTGGCCGCCTCGTACCGCAAGATCCACCGCTTCGGTTTCGACAAGGGCGAGGCCGTGCTGATGGGGCGGGGCGAGGACCTGGTGACGGTCCGTCTGCCGCAGACGACCCTGGGCGTCGCCACCTGTTACGACCTCCGTTTCCCCGAACTCTTCCGCGGTCTCGTCGACGCGGGCGCCGAGACCCTGGTGATCCCGGCGGGCTGGCCGGAGCGCCGCCGGGGGCACTGGACGCTGCTGGCCCGGGCGCGGGCGGTCGAGAACCAGGCGTTCGTGCTCGCTTGTGGAACGGCCGGGACGCACGCCGGAGTTCCGCAGGCCGGTCACTCGATCGTGGTGGATCCGTGGGGCGAGGTCCTCGCGGAGGCGGGCGCCGGTGAGGAGGTCCTCACGGTGGAGTTCGACCCCGGGAGGGTGGCCGTGACCAGGGAGCAGTTCCCGGCCCTGAAGGACCGGGTGCTCTGAGCCGCGGGTCGTCGCGTCAGTCGTCCTCCCTCCGTCGTCCTCCCTCCGTCGTCTTCCCTCAGTCGTCCTCCCGGTCCTTCTCGGCGAGGTGGATCACGCACACCGCCACCGCGATGAGCAGCGCCGGATCCGCGTCGTCCCGGACGATGTCGACGCCGTAGGTCTCGCGGACGTGCAGCCAACGGCGCGAGACCACCGCGAGCAGTTCGCCGTCGTACTCGACGGCGAACTCCCGGTCGAGGATCTTGCCGCTGACGTCGAGTTCGGTACGGCCGTCGGCGAGGGCCACCCGGTAGTGGTTGCGCAGCAGCGACAGGCGTTTCCTCCTGATCGTCGCCAGTGGCTCGCCGTCCCGTTCGATCACCATCGTGTCGCGCAGGGCGAACATCTTCTGGTGGATGTCGATCAGGACCCGCCCCTGGGTGTCCTTCAGCTCGAAGGTGTCCCGGACCCGCATGGCCTTGCCGTCGACGAGGAACACCTTGTTGCCCTGGTCGTCCTCGATCCAGTAGTCGTCACCGAAGCCGAGGAGCCGGTCGCGTACGAGGAATCTCATGCCGTCATGGCTTCCCCGGCGCCCGCTCCGAAACGCCGCCGATAGGCCGACGGGCTGAGTCCCGTCTCGCGGCGCACGCGTGCGCGAAGGTTCGCGGCGGTGCCCAGACCGCTCCGCGCGGCCACCACGTCCAGCCGCTCCTCCCCGCGCTCGATGAGCCGGCACGCCAACGCCACCCTCTCCCCCGTCAGCCACGCCAGGGGAGTCGTCCCGAGCTGGGCCTGGAAGCGGCGGTGCAGGGTGGCGGGGGAGACGGCCGCGCGGGTTGCCAGGTCGGCGACGGTCAGCGGTTCCCCCAGCCGTTCCTGCGCCCACGCGAGCAGCGGGCCCAGCGACTCGTCCCGTACGTCGGGCACGGGCCGCTCCACGAACTGGCGCTGCCCGCCGTCGCGGTGGGCGGCGAAGACGAGCCTGCGGGACACCGCGTTCGCGACCTCGGCGCCATGGTCGCGCCGGACGACGTACAGCCCGAGATCCAGCGCGGCCGCGCTGCCCGCCGCCGTCAGGACGTCACCCTCGTCCACGAACAGCACGTCCGGCTCCAGCCGCACCCGGGGATGCAGCTCGCGGAAGGCGTCGGCCCACATCCAGTGCGTGGTGGCCCGCCGCCCGTCCAGCAGCCCGGCCTCGGCGAGCGCGAAGCTCCCGGTGCACAGGCTGATCACCCGGGCGCCACGCGCGTGCGTGCGGCGGATCGCCTCCCGTACGGCCGCCCCGCGCGGGACGACGTTGTCCGGCCGCCCGGGCACCACGAGGGTGTCGGCGTCGTCCACGGCGTCCAGCCCGGGCACCCCGGTCAGCGTGAAGAAGCCGTGGTTCATCCGCACCTCGGGGGCCGGCGTGCACAGGGTCACCTCGTACAGCGGCCCCGGCCGCCCCAGTTCGGGCCGCGGCAGCCCGAACAGCTCGGTGGCCACGCCCACTTCGAAGGGGTTGGTGCCCTCGTCGACGATCACGGCGACCCGGTGCGGACGCGGGGCCGGTTGAGAGGATCCTTGCGGCATACGCGATTCCTAGCACTCGTCCGCCGCCCCGGCCACCCCGCACGATGACGCCATGGCAACCGAACCCGTCTCCCTGCCCGCCGCCCTGGCCTCCTTCACCGACCGGTGGAGCCCTCGCATCGTCACCGCCGTCAACGACTACGACGTCCGCGTCACGCACGTCGAGGGCGAGCACCTGTGGCACGTGCACGACGACACCGACGAGTTCTTCCTGGTCCTCGACGGCGAACTGCACATCTCCCTGCGCGAGCCGGCCGGCGAGCGCACGGTCGTCCTGCCGAGGCTGTCCGTCTTCACCGTCCCGCGAGGCGTGGAGCACAGGCCATACGCCCCCGTCCCGACCGACATCCTGCTGCTCGAACCGACCGGCACCTCCACGGTCGGCGACCGCCACGACGAGGTCCCGGCCCATGTGGACGTGACGACGGGCCGCGCGCTGAGCTGACTGTCGGTGCCGGGTGGCACCCTTGATCCATGACCGCTTCCGCACCCCGCCGCGCCCGTGTCCGCGCCCCCGAGCTGATCGGCGAGGGCGGCTGGCTGAACACGGGCGACAAGCAGTACACCCTCGCCGACCTGCGGGGTCGCATCGTCATCCTCGACTTCTGGACCTTTTGCTGCATCAACTGCCTGCATGTCCTCGACGAGCTGCGTGAACTGGAGGAGAAGCACTCCGACACCGTCGTGGTGATCGGCGTCCACTCGCCGAAGTTCGTGCACGAGGCCGAGCACGCGGCGGTGGCGGACGCGGTCGAGCGGTACGGCGTCCGGCATCCCGTCCTCGACGACCCCGAGCTCGAGACCTGGAAGCAGTACGCGGTCCGGGCCTGGCCGACGCTCGTCGTGATCGACCCGGAGGGGTATGTGGTCGCGCAGCACGCCGGCGAGGGGCATGTGCACGCGATCGAGCGGCTGGTGACGGAGCTGGAGGCGGAGCACGGCGCGAAGGGCACCCTGCGGCGCGGCGAGGGGCCGTACGTGGCACCCGAGCCCGAGCCGACCACCCTGCGCTTCCCGGGCAAGGCGCTCCTGCTGCCGTCCGGGCACCTCCTGGTCAGCGACACCACCCGGCACCAGCTGGTGGAGTTCGCCGCGGACGGCGAGAGCGTCGTACGACGGATCGGATCCGGCGCGCGCGGCTTCACCGACGGTACGGCGGAGACGGCCGGGTTCAGCGAACCGCAGGGGCTCGCCCTCCTGGACGACGGCTCCGTGGTCGTCGCCGACACCGTCAACCACGCCCTGCGCCGCCTCGACCTCGGCACCGGCGAGGTCACCACCCTGGCCGGCACCGGGCGTCAGTGGTGGCGGGGCTCCCCCACCGCCGGCCCCGCGCGCGAGACCGACCTGTCCTCCCCGTGGGACGTGGCCGTGTGGAACGGCCTGGTGTGGATCGCGATGGCGGGCGTCCACCAGCTGTGGGCGTACGACCCGGGCGACGAGACCGTCGCGGCCGTCGCCGGCACCACCAACGAGGGCCTGGTCGACGGGCCCGGCGCCGAGGCCTGGTTCGCCCAGCCCTCCGGCCTCGCCGTGTCACCGGACGGCACGCGCCTGTGGCTCGCCGACTCCGAGACCTCCGCCCTGCGCCGGGTCGACCTCGACGGGACCGTCCACACCGCCGTCGGCACCGGCCTCTTCGACTTCGGGCACCGCGACGGAGCCGCCGGACAGGCCCTGCTCCAGCACCCCTTGGGTGTCACCGCGCTGCCCGACGGCTCGGTCGCGGTCAGCGACACCTACAACCACGCCCTGCGCCGCTACGACCCCGAGACCGGCGAGGTCACCACCCTCGCCACGGATCTGCGGGAGCCGAGCGACGCGGTCGTCGTGGGCGGGGACATCGTGGTCGTGGAGTCCGCCCGGCACCGCGTGACCCGTCTGCGCCTGCCCGAAGAGGCGGTACGGGTGGAGCCGGTGACCCACCGCACCCGGCGCGCGGCCACCGAAGTGGCTCCGGGCAGGCTCCGGTTGGGCGTGGTCTTCCAGGCCCCGGCGGGCCAGAAGCTCGACACGCGGTACGGCCCGTCGACCCGCCTCCTGGTCTCCGCCACCCCGCCCGAGCTGCTCAAAGACGGCGAGGGCGCGGGAACGGACCTCTCCCGCACCCTCGACCTGAACCCCGCGATCGAGCAGGGCGTGCTGCACATCTCGGCCACGGCCGCGTCCTGCGACGACGACCCGGCCAACGCGTACCCGGCCTGTCACGTCCACCAGCAGGACTGGGGAGTCCCGGTCCGCCTGACGCCGGCAGGCACGGACCGGCTTGCGCTGATCCTCGCCGGCATGGACGAAGGCCCTTAGGCGTACGACGTCTTGGGGCTTGGGGCCGCCGTCACCGCCTGCGCGGAACCAGCTTGACCACCGCGACCCCCGCCGCCACCAACGTCGTCGCGGCCACCACCATCGCCATGCTGTTCAGCCACAGCCCGGTCGCGGCCAGCGTGGCGCCTCCGGCGCCGGTCGTGCCGGCACCGATCACTCTTCCGTACATGCGCTGTTCTCCTATGAGGGGTACGAATCCGGGGAGATCCGAGGGTTACGTCGCCACCCACTTCTCCTCGCTGCGGCGCAACAGGCCCCACAGCGAGGTGAAGTAGACGGCGTGCTGGAAAAGGTCGTAGAGCATCTCCGGCACCATGAGCGCCGCCACCACCACGGCACGTGGCCCCGCCCTGCGCACGGAGACCGTCTTCTCGACCACGAAGACGAGCCCGATCGCGGTCCAGAAGGGCGAGAAGCCGGGCCAGCCGTACAGCGTGGTGCAGGTGACCATGTAGGTCAGGTAGACCAGGAAGGACAGCGCGCCGAAGCCCATGAGGAACTGCTGCATGAAGTAGCGGGCGGTGACGCGGGTCCAGCCGTAGTCGCGCAGGTTCTCCAGGGCGCCGCGCTGCCACCGCAGCCGTTGGTGCCACAGCTTGCCCAGGGTGGGCATGACCTCGGTGGTGACCGCGCAGCCGGCCGGGGACATGGCCCGGTAGCCGAGGGTCTTGACCGCCTTGGTCATCTCGTCGTCCTCGGTGAGCGAGGCGAGGCTGTAGTAGGCGTGGCCGCCGCCGAGCAGTCCGTCGCGGCGTGCGGCGCGCACCTCGCGCAGGACGCGGGCGCGGAACATGGTGCCGGTGCCGGTGAGCACCTGCGCCTTGCCGCCGGTGCGTTCCAGTTCCCAGGCGTAGCGGTGGAACTCCATGCGCTGGAGGAGTCCGAGCAGACCGCCGCCGTCCTCGCCGTAGAAGACGCCGCCGACGGCGCCGACCTTGCGGTTGAAGGTGCCGATGGCCGTCTCGTTGAACCAGGGGCTCAGCACGGTGTCGGCGTCCTGCACCAGCAGGAGGTCGCGCTCCTCGAGATGGGGCAGTACCCAGGCGATGGCCTGGTTGAGGGCGCCGGCCTTCTTGTGCGTGTTGCCCTGGGTGGCGAAGACCTGGGCGCCGTGCGCGACGGCGATCTCGGCGGTGGCGTCGGTGCAGTTGTCGGCGACGACGACGATCAGGTCGGGGCGCCGGGTCTGCCGCCACAGGCCCTGGATCGCCTCGGCGATGCGGTCCTGTTCGTTGTGGGCCGGTATCAGCGCCACCAGGCGCGTCGGGCCGTCGAGTTCGTCGGGGGCGGCGTGGGCGCGGCGGGCGGCGTGCCGGTGGGGGCGCGGCGGTCCCGGAGCGGGCGCCACGCGTGTCGTCGTGGAGTGGAGCACGGGGAGCCCCCGGGGGTGCTGGTGGTTCACGCCCGGTACTGCAGACCCCCCGGGCTCTCAAGGATCCCGAGTCTTCACTCTTTTCACACAAGTAGACAAGTCAATACCGATCACGAATTGCTCACGGTTGCCTATGAATCCGACTTGTCTGCCGTGTCCGTTACACGCCGTATCTGTCGGACGCCGTATCCGTCAGACGCCGTATCCGTCGGAGTAGCCGTCCCGGCGCTCCTCGACGACCGTCGACGTGGTGGGCGGTACCACCACGCGCCGCCGCCGGGCGATGCTGCTGAATGTCGTCACGCCGATCAGTCCCACGATCATCAGGATCACACCGACCAGGTCGAGGTTGACCCCCTGCATGTGCCAGTCGGTGGCGAACGTGAGGATTGCTCCCACGGCGATGAGGATGATGCACCCGCCGAGGCCCATGAGTGTCGCCTCCCTGTCCGGTCCGGTCGTTCCGGTCCGGACTTCCGGGTACCCCCACTTCCCTCGAACTACCCCTCCAGAAACGCCACCAGAGCGTTCGCCAGCAGATGCGGGTCGTCCGCGCCGCACAACTCCCGGACGCTGTGCATCGACAGGATCGCCACACCGATGTCGACGGTCTTGATGCCGTGCCGGGCCGCGGTGATCGGGCCGATCGTCGTGCCGCAGGGCATGGAGTTGTTGGAGACGAAGGACTGGAAGGGCACGCCGGCCCGCTCGCACGCGGCGGCCCACACGGCCCGGCCCGAACCGTCCGTGGCGTAGCGGTTGTTGACGTTGACCTTGAGGATCGGGCCGCCGTTGACGCGCGGGTGGTGCGTCGGGTCGTGCCGCTCCGCGTAGTTGGGGTGCACGGCGTGCCCGGTGTCGGAGGACAGACAGACCGTCCCCGCGAAGGCCCGCGCCCGGTCCTCGTAGGACCCGCCGCGTGCGAACACCGAGCGCTCCAGGATCCCGCCGAGCAGCGGCCCGTCCGCGCCGGTGTCCGACTGCGAACCGTTCTCCTCGTGGTCGAAGGCGGCGAGGACGGGGATGTAGGGCAGATCACCGGAGGTGACCGCGGTCAGGGCGGCCACGCCCGCGTGCACGGACAGCAGGTTGTCCATCCGCGGCCCGGCCAGCAGCTCCTTGTCCCGGCCCAGGTAGGCGGGCGTCTCCACCGAGTGCGTCATCAGGTCCCAGCCGGTCACCTCGCCCGCGCCGAGCCCCAGTTCCTCCTCCAGGAAGGCGATCAGGTCGCCGTCGCGCACGTCGTCGCCGAGACCCCAGATAGGCTGCAGATGCCGCTGCTTGTCGAGCTTGAGGCCGTCCGACGACACCGCGCGGTCCAGGTGGATGGCGAGCTGGGGCACCCTCAGCAGCGGCCGGTCCACGTTCACCAGCCGCGTCGAACCGTCCCGCAGCGTCAGCCGGCCGGCCAGCCCCAGGTCACGGTCCAGCCAGGAGTTCATCAGGGGACCGCCGTAGATCTCCACGGCGACCTGGCGCCAGCCGTGCGCCCCGCTGTCCGGCAGCGGCTTGACCCGCAGGTTCGGGGAGTCGGTGTGCGCGCCGACGATCCGGTACGGCGTGTGGGGCGCCGCCTCCTCCGGGACGTACCAGGCGATGATCGCGCCGCCGCGCAGTACGTACTTGCCGCCGCTCGAGCCGTCCCAGGCGTCCGTCTCCGAGACCTGGCGGAAGCCGGCCTTCTCCAGCCGCTCGGCGGTGTTCGCCACCGCGTGGTACGGCGTGGGGCTCGCCGCCAGGAAGGACATCAGGTCGTCGGTGTGGCCGCGGTCGAAGCGGTGGGGTGCGCTCATGGCAGCCACCCTAAGGTGCCGTGCAGCCGTGTCGAGCCGCGGTTCCGTCAAGGAACGCGGTGCCGCCGAGGTCGACTTGATCGGAAAGCGGCGGCCGGGCGGCGTATGCCGTTTCGCGGACCGGACCCCCGCCCGGGCGCCCCGGTGCCGCCCCGGGCCCCTTCGCGGTGGTCCCGGGGCCGCGGCGGCGGAGCGGCGCCGGAGGCGCAGTGCCTCCGCCGGCTGGATGCGGGCGGCGCGCCAGGCCAGGTGCAGGCCCGCCGGGAGGCCCGGGAGGCCCGTGACCAGGCCGACGGCCGGAGCGGCGGCGAGGGTGACCGGGTGGACGACCGGCGTCCGGTCCCGGACCGATCTTGTGCCCGCCGTGACAGCCGGAGCAGAAGAGGACGGACGGGTGCTGATCCAGCAGAAGAGGAGGACGGGCGCTCATCCGGGCCGCCCGGTACCCGGTCCCGGTCGCGGTCACGACCACGCGCGTGCCGTCGGGGCGCAGTACGTCGGCGGTGAGTGCGGCGCCGGAACCGCTGCCGCGTTTTCGGGTACGAAAACGGCGGCGGCCCGCTCCCCAGCAGGGGAACGGGCCGCCGCCACGCGGGCCGGAGGCCGGTCGGATCAGAACGCGGCCTCGTCCAGCTCCATCAGGTCCAGCTCGACGCCCTCGGCGACCTTGCGGGCCAGGGTCACACCGGGCAGGACGTTGGCCGCGAAGAACTTCGCCGCCGCGATCTTGCCGGTGTAGAAGGGCTTGTCCTTGGCGGAGGCCGTCTCCAGCTTCTCGGCGGCGATCGCCGCACCCTTGAGGAGCAGGTAGCCGACGACGACGTCACCGGAGGCCATCAGCAGGCGGGTGGTGTTGAGGCCCACCTTGTAGATGTTCTTGACGTCCTGCTCGGTGGCCGCGAGGTCGGTCAGCATCAGACCGACGATCGCCTCCAGCTCGACGGCCGCCTTGGCCAGGTGCTCACGGGCACCCGCGAGGTCCTCGCCGCCGGTGCCGAGCGCCAGGAACTTCTTGATGTCCTCGGCGAGGGAGTTCAGGGCCGCGCCCTGGTTGCGGACGATCTTCCGGAAGAAGAAGTCCTGGCCCTGGATCGCGGTGGTGCCCTCGTACAGGGTGTCGATCTTCGCGTCCCGGATGTACTGCTCGATCGGGTACTCCTGCAGGAAGCCGGAGCCGCCGAAGGTCTGCAGCGACTGGGCGAGCTGCTCGTAGCCCTTCTCGGAGCCGTAGCCCTTGACGATCGGCAGGAGCAGGTCGTTCAGCGCGTGCTCGGTCTTCGTGTCCTCGCCCGCGGCCTCCTTGACGGCGATCGCGTCCTGGATCGAGGCGGTGTAGAGGACCAGCGCGCGCATGCCCTCGGCGTACGCCTTCTGCGTGATCAGCGCGCGGCGCACGTCGGGGTGGTGGGTGATGGTGACCTTGGGCGCGGTCTTGTCCATGAAGTTCGCGAGGTCGGGGCCCTGGACGCGCTCCTTGGCGTACTCCAGGGCGTTCAGGTAGCCCGTCGACAGCGTGGAGATCGCCTTCGTGCCGACCATCATCCGCGCGAACTCGATGATCCGGAACATCTGACGGATGCCGTCGTGCTTGTCGCCGATCAGCCAGCCCTTGGCGGGGTGCCGGTCGCCGAAGGTCATCTCGCAGGTGTTGGACGCCTTCAGGCCCATCTTGTGCTCGACGTTCGTCGCGTACACGCCGTTGCGCTCGCCCAGCTCGCCGGTCTCGAAGTCGAACAGGTACTTCGGGACGAGGAAGAGGGACAGCCCCTTCGTGCCGGGACCGGCACCTTCCGGTCGCGCGAGCACGTAGTGAAGGATGTTCTCCTCCATGTCGTGCTCACCGGAGGTGATGAAGCGCTTGACGCCCTCGATGTGCCAGGAGCCGTCCTCCTGCTGGACCGCCTTGGTGCGCCCGGCGCCGACGTCGGAGCCCGCGTCGGGCTCGGTCAGCACCATGGTCGAACCCCAGGTCCGCTCCACGGCGATCTGGGCGATCTTCTTCTGGACCTCGTTGCCCTCGTCGAAGAGGATCCCGGCGAACGCCGGGCCGGAGGAGTACATCCACACGGCCGGGTTCGCGCCGAGGATCAGCTCGGCGTACGACCAGATCAGGGACGGCGGAGCCGTCGTGCCGCCGATCTCCTCGGGCAGACCCAGCCGCCAGTACTCGGAGTCCATGAAGGCCTTGTAGCTCTTCTTGAAGGACGCCGGAACCGGCGCGGTGTTCGTCTCGGGGTCGAAGACCGGCGGGTTGCGGTCGGCGTCCGCGAAGGACTCCGCCAGCTCGTTCTCCGAGAGACGGGTCAGCTCCTCCAGGATGCTCTTCGCGGTCTCGACGTCCATCTCGGCGAAGGGCCCGGTGCCGTACAGCTTGTCGCGCCCGAGTACTTCGAAGAGGTTGAACTCGATGTCGCGCAGATTCGACTTGTAGTGCCCCATGGCGACGGCTCCGTAAAGAGTTCGGCGAGGCACGTGGTTCCTCGCGCTAGTACACATACCAACAAGTAGCTCCGATGATGCTACCCGTCGGTAATAAGTCGCAACCCCGACCCGGCCATCTGTGACGGTTCACACCGCGATGGTCAGCGTGGCTCTGTACCCCTTCTCCACGCTCCCCTCGACCGCCGCGAGCTGCTGGTCGTGACCGTCCCGGAAGACGCTGTCCGACTCCAGCGAGAGCCGGCCCAGGTTGTCCACGCTGCTCTCGTAGCCCTCGGTGGCGTACACCGTCTCGCAGACGTCCTTCGGGAGCGCGAGCTGCGAGGTGCTCGTGATCGCGGTGGCGCTCGTCGCGTCCCGGAGGCTGCCGTAGACCTCGAAGTGGATGTGCGGCCAGCGGCCGGTGTAGCAGCCCGGGAAGACACTGGTGAACGTCACCCGTCCCCTCTCGTCGGTCTCCTGGACCCCGCGCAGATAGTTCTCGTCGGTGACGCCCTCGGTGTAGAGGGAGTAGCCGCCCTCCCGGTCGCAGTGCCAGACATAGACGGCGGCGTCCTTCCTCGGGGTCCCGCAGCCGGAGGCGGCGTCCACGACGGTGAGCGTGAAGGTCAGGGGTACGCCCTCGGCGGTGCCGCCCGCGGAGTCGCCGAAGCTGCTGGTGATGTCGCTGCGGACGACCCCTGTCTCCTTCAGCACGTTCACGCCGTTCGAGCCGTCACCGGGGTAGGGGCCCGCGGTCTCCTCGGGAACGGTGGCGCAGTCCCCGGTCGAGGAAGAGGTGCCCTCGGCGGAAGATGAGGCGCCCTCGGCGGAAGACGGGGTGTCCTCGGAGGTGCAGCCCGCCAGGGCCACCAGCCCGGCCCCCGCCCCCGCTCCCGCCAGCAGCCGGATCATCCGTCGGCGGGCGAGCACCGGAAGGTCGTGGGAGAGCCCTCTGTCGTGCTCGTGGAACTCGTCGTCGTCATGTCTGCGCATGAACCGACGCTACGAGTGCCGACCGCCTCCGACCCAGGGCCGGCGGCTGTCGGGTCGCTGTCGGTTTTCCGGGTGCCGGTAGCCGCCCACGGGCCCTTCCCCCCTCGGTACTCTTACGCCCATGTACGGCTACGACCAGAACGCTGGTGCCCAGCAGCAGTACGGCGTCCCCCCGCAGCAGCCCATGGCCGGCGGTGTGGGCGGGTACGGCCAGCAGCCGCCGCTGTACCCCGAGCCGTCCCCGCCCTCGCTCGCGGACGCGGTGCGTGCCTTCACCACCGGGCAGTTGGCGGCCGAGGACTTCCAGCAGGTCTTCGCCACGTCCAAGGTCTACTGCCCGCGCGGCGACAACCCGGGGTTCCTCGCCCTGCACAACACCCAGCAGCCGGTGATCCCCATGTTCACCACGCTCAAGGAACTGCGGCGGTACGCGGGCAAGGAGTCCAAGTACTTCGTCATCACCGGCGCCGAGGTCCTCGACCTGCTGCCCACGGGCTACGGCTTCGTCCTCGACATGGAGGGGGAGCACCGGATCGTCTTCGACGCGAAGGCCGTGGAGCAGATGGTCGAGTTCGCGATGCGCAGGATGTACGGGTAGCGCGCCCACGGTGTTCCCACGCTCACGGTGTTCCCACGCTCACGGGGTTCCGAGGCGTAGTGACAGGCCGTCCAGGACGATGTCCAGGGCGGCCTCGAATTTCGCCTCCCGCAGTGCCGCCGGATCCGTCGTGGCCGCCTCCTCCGTCTCGGCGTAACCCTGGGCCAGATGACTGTGCGGGGCCGTGGCCTGCTGCACCGCGGGGAGAAGGCGGGCGATGAGGCCCGACTCCGAGTCCCCGGAGCGGGTGACCGTGGTCAGCCAGGCCGCCTCCGTGGTGCTCATGCCGATCACGTACGACAGCACCGCGTCGATCGCCGTGCCGGGATCCGGGAACCCCGCGGCCGTGAACAGGGCCGCCAGCCGCTCCGAGTAGGACATGAGGTTGGGGCCCAGATAGGCGAGGCCCGCCTGGCCCAGGACCGGGGGCAGCCACGGGTGCCGCAGGGCCGTCGCACGGAAGGAGCGGGCCGCCTCCGTGACGGCCGCACGCCAGTCGGGGCCGTCCGCCGACGGGACGTGGATCTCCGCGGCGACCTCGTCCACCGCCAGCTCCATCAGCTCGTCCTTGGTGGCCACGTGCCGGTAGAGCGAGGCCGCGCCCGCGTTCAGCCGGGTGGCGAGCTTGCGCATGCTCAGCGCCTCGACGCCCTCCGCGTCCAGCATGACGATCGCCTCGCGCACGATCGAGGCACGGCTGAGCGCCGGCTGGTCGGGCTCGCGCTGGGGGCGGGCCCAGACGGAGGGAATGGGCGTCGGCTTCGTCGTCATCGGTAACTCCTGCTCCTGCGGCCCCGACCTGCTGCGTACGTCGTTCGCGTCAAGCGTACAAGAATCCATGCTTGCGTACGGCGTTCCGTTCTGCGTACAGTGTTCGCAACGAGGGAACGGTGTTACGCCGAAATCGGAGAGGAATCGTCATGGACGCCTTGGAAGCCCGCAATCCACGCCGTTGGTGGATCCTGGTCGTGCTCTGCCTGAGCAGCTTGGTGCTCGTCGTCGACAGCATGGCGCTGACCGTCGCGGTACCGGTCATGACCGAGGACATCGGAGCGAGCGCCCAGGACACCCAGTGGATCCTGGACTCCTACATCCTGGTCTTCGCCGGCCTGCTGCTCACCTCGGGCAGCCTGGGTGACCGGTTCGGCCGCCGCAAGGTGATGCTGATCGGGCTCCTGCTCTTCGGCGCCGCCTCACTGGCCGCGATCTGGTGCACCACCCCCGGCGAGGTGATAGCGGTCCGCGTCGCCATGGGCGTCGGCGGCGCGCTGATCATGCCGTCCACCCTCTCGATCCTCATCACCGTCTTCGACGAGGACGAGCGCGGCAGGGCGATGGCGGCCTGGAGTTCGGTGGCGATGCTCGGCCTGGTCGGCAGCCCGGTGCTCGGCGGTGTCCTGATCGAGCACTTCTCCTGGCAGTCGATCTTCCTCCTCAACGTGCCGGTCGTGGCCCTCGCGATCATCGCCGGTCTGACGCTGATGCCGGAGTCGAAGGCGCCCTGGCAGAAGGCCGACTCACTGGGCGCGGTGCTGTCGGCGGCCGGGATGACCGCCCTCGTCTGGTGGATCATCGAACTCCCGCAGCACGGCGTGTGGACGGCCGCCCTGCCCGTGGCCCTCGTGTCCCTGACCGGCTTCGTCCTCTGGGAGAACGTCACGAAGTCCCCCATGGTCCCGCTCGCCCTCTTCAAGCACCGCAACTTCAGCGGCGGTTCGCTCTCGCTGGCCCTGGTCCAGACGGGCAACGGAGGTCTGCTCCTGGTGCTCACCCAGTACCTCCAGTTCGTGCTCGGCTACTCACCGGTCAAGGCGGGCCTGGCCTTCCTGCCGCTGGCGCTCACGGCCCTGCTGGGCAACGCGGTGGGGGTCAAGCTCGCCGCGAAGTACGGCAACCGGTGGGTGATCCTCGTGGGCATGCTGGTGATGGCGGCCTGCTTCTGCCTGCTGACCACGGTCTCGGCGGAATCCGGCTTCACCGTCCCGGCCGTCGCGCTCGGCCTGCTCGGGCTGGGTGCGGGCCTGGCGATGCCGGCCGCGGTGGCGGCGCTGATGGGCACCATCCCCGAGGACAAGGCGGGCGTCGGCTCGGCTCTGAACGACACCGTCCAGCAGGCCGGCACCGCACTGGGCATCGCGATCCTGGGTTCGCTCCTGTCGAGCGGCTTCGCGGCCCGGATGCCCGAGGGGACGCCGGAGCAGGCGCGGCACTCGATAGCCGGAGCGGTCGCTCTGAAGGACCCGGGGTTGGCGGCGGCGGCCCGCGAGGCCTTCACGGCCTCCATGTCGACGACCTTCACGATCAGCGCGATCGGTGTCCTGGCGGCGGCGCTGCTGGCGACGCTGGTGATGCGGGAGGACCGGCCGGCTCCGGAGAAGATCGCCGATCGGGAACCGGAGCTCGCCGCCTGAGCTCTTCAGGGGGTGCGACGTCTCGGAGAAGCCTGGAGGGAATGCCTTCCGGGCTTCTGCCGTTACAGGTGGCAGAAAGTTCAACGCTCAACTAAACTCGAACCACAAGGAGGTACCGACATGCCTGCAGTGACTGTCGACAACCCGCTGACCCTGCCGCGCGTGGCCGCGACGGCGGACGCGGTGGCCCGTCCCGTCCTCGGCGTGACGACCGCGCCGAGTGGCTTCGAGGGCGAGGGATTCCCAGTGCGCCGGGCGTTCGCGGGGATCCATTACCGGCACCTGGATCCGTTCATCATGATGGATCAGATGGGTGAGGTGGATTACGGTGCGAACGAACCGAAGGGGACCCCGTGGCACCCTCACCGCGGGTTCGAGACCGTCACGTACATCATTGACGGCACCTTCATCCACCAGGACTCCAACGGTGGCGGAGGCACCATCACCAACGGCGACACTCAGTGGATGACCGCCGGCTCGGGCCTGCTGCACATCGAGACTCCGCCCGAGTCACTGGTGAAGTCCGGCGGCCTTTTCCACGGTCTGCAGCTCTGGGTGAACCTGCCCGCCAAGGACAAGATGAAGGACCCGCGCTACCAGGACATCCGCGGCGGCCAGGTACAGCTGCTGACCTCGCCGGACGGCGGTTCGCTGCTCCGTGTCATCGCCGGTGGGCTGGACGGTCACCAGGGCCCGGGTATCACGCACACGCCGATCACGATGATCCACGCGACACTTGCGCCGGGCGCGGAGATCACGCTGCCGTGGAGTGAGGAGTACAACGCTCTCGCGTATGTCCTGGCAGGGCGCGGCAGCGTCGGTGCCGAGCGCCGCCCGATCCACCTGGGCCAGACCGCCGTCTTCGGCTCCGGTTCCTCTCTCACCGTCCGGGCGGACGAGCAGCAGGACTCCAACGCGCCGGACCTGGAGGTCGTCCTCCTGGGCGGACGGCCGATCCGTGAACCGATGGTGCACTATGGTCCGTTCGTGATGAACACCCGTGACGAGCTGCAGCAGGCGTTCGACGACTTCCAGAAGGGCAGGCTGGGGACGATCCCGGCGGTGCACGGGATGTCCGAGGGCGGGCTGTAGGTTCTTGGCAGATCGTCGGTCGGCCCGGAGGCCAGGCCGACGATCTCCTGTTACCGTCCGTTGCTCAGTCAGGGCGAGAGGGTTGTCTGCGTGGAACTCGCGGTGTTCGCCCACGCTGATGATGCGAACGTGGTTCGTGAGGAGTGGGCGTAGTTCGTCGAACGTGTGCAGGGCGCTCTTTCGGCTGAGCCGGGACATGTAATGCACCATGATCACGTTGATGCGTCCGGCTCGGGCGTCGCGCAGTAGTCGTTCGTAGGCAGGGCGTTCCACCTTCTTGAATGCGCTGATCCCCAGGTCCTCGTAGACCGCGACGTGGGCCGGTTCAATCGCCCATCGCGCCATGGCCTGCAGGAATTCTTCGCGTTGCGCGGCCGTGCTGGCCTCGCAGCCGGTGGTACGGCGTTCGGACTGGCGTAGGTACACCCCTACGTGCTGCGCCATGCCGGTAACTACTTGCGGCCTGCCTGCGAGAGTGCGCAGAGCAGGACTAGAGTCGTTGTCATCCATGAGATCGGTCCTGTCGATCCTGTGGTGAGGCCCCGGCGGGTGCTGCGAACACCCGGCCGGGGTTGTTTGTTACCGCGAACGCTGAATGATGGCGACGGAGCGTCGCAGCCGGTTGCGAAAAGTAATCTGCGCTGGTGCAGGCGTGAGAGACCCGGCGACATGGATGACGACACCAGACCAGGCGCCAGACGCGCTTCCACATGGGTATCGCGTTGTCATGGGGCCGGGTACATCGCCGTCGCCGCTCTTGTCGATACCTGGCGACCGGAGCCTCGACTCGCTCAAGGACACCGCCCAGGCCACAGCCGATCACCTCAGGGCCGGAGTCGGGCGCTCCTGCGTATCGCCGGGCCGTCGTTCCCCTGTCCCGATGCTTTCATTTGCAGCAGGACCGTACCGCTGACCGGCGCTCTTGGTGTCGTGAGCTGCCGCAGCCCTACCCGGCGTCCTCCCCCGACGACTCGTACAGCTCGAACCAGATGGTCTTGCCCTCGCCCCGGGGGTCCACGCCCCACTCGTCCGCCAGTAGTTCGATCAGCATCAGGCCGCGGCCCGAGGAGGCCAGTTCGCCGGGGCGGCGTTTGTGCGGGAGGTCGTCGCTGGTGTCGGTGACCTCGATCCGCATCCGGCGCTCGCCCGCCTCACCGCGGACCTCCGCGAGCAGCAGCGCGTCGGCGTCGGTGTGGACGAGGACGTTGGTCAGCGTCTCGGAGAGCAGCAGGACCGCGGAGTCGACCTGGTCGGCGGAGGGCCAGTCGTGGAGCAGTTCGCGCAGTTGCTGGCGGGCCACTGCGACCCGTTCGGGTTCCGCCTGGGCCACCGAGAGCATCGTGCGGCGGACCGTGGGCCCGACGGCGGCCGGGTCGCTGCCCTCGCCCTGCCGGTGCAGCAGCAGGACCGCTATGTCGTCCTCGCGGCGGTCGGCGAGGGGGCCGGTGGTGTGGTGGGAGGAGGGACCGTGGACGGCCTGGATCAGGGCGTCGGCGAGTTCCTCCAGGTCGCCGTCGTGGGTCTCCAGGATGGTGCGGATGCGCTTCCAGCCGGTGTCGAAGTCGTGGCCGCCGGTCTCGATCAGCCCGTCGGTGCACAGCATGAGCGTCTCGCCGGGCTCCAGGGTGATCCGGGTCGTGGGGTAGTCGGCGTCCGGGTCGATGCCCAGCGGGAGGCCGCCTTCCGTGCGGCGGGCCAGGACCGTGCCGTCGGCCATGCGGATCGCGGGGTCGGGATGGCCGGCCCGCGCCACCTCCAGGACGCCGGTCACCGGGTCGGCCTCGACGTACAGGCAGGTCGCGAAGCGCAGGTCGGAGGAGTCGTCGACGCCGTACGCCATGCCGTTGAGGAAGCGTGAGGCGCGGGAGAGGACCGCGTCGGGGCGGTGGCCCTCGGCGGCGTAGGCGCGCAGGGCGATGCGGAGCTGGCCCATGAGGCCCGCCGCTCGTACGTCATGCCCTTGGACGTCCCCGATGACGAGGGCGAAGCGGCCTTCTTCGGACGCCGTCCGGGAGGTGCCGCCGGGCAGCGGGATCATGTCGTACCAGTCGCCGCCGACCTGGAGACCGCCGCCGGTGGGCACGTAGCGGGCGGCGACGGTCATGCCGGGTATCTCGGGGCCGAGGGTGGGGAGCATCGAGCGCTGGAGGCCGTCGGTCAGCTCGCGTTCCGATTCGGCGAGGCCCGCGCGGGACAGGGCCTGGGCGAGCATGCGGGCCACTGTGGTGAGGACCGAGCGCTCGTCCGGTGTGAAGGCGACCGGGTAGGCGAAGCCGGCCATCCAGGCGCCCATCGTGCGGCCGGCCACCGTCAGCGGCAGGAATGCCCAGGACTGGCGGTCGAAGCGCTGGGCGAGCGGCCAGGTGACCGGGTAGCGGGAGCGGTAGGCCTCGGGGCTGGAGAGGTAGACGGCCCGGCCGGTGCGCACGACCTCTGCGGCCGGGTAGTCGGTCGCCAGGGACATGTGGGAGAAGGGGCTCTCGTCACCGGGCTGCTGGCCGTGGTGGCCGACGATCGTCAGACGGTCGCCCTCGACGCCGAAGACGGCCAGGCCGTCGGGGCTGAAGCCGGGCATGGACAGGCCCGCGGCCACCCGCAGCACCTCGGCGGTGGAGCGGGCCTCGGCCAGGGCGCGGCCGGCGTCCAGCAGGAAGGCCTCGCGGGAGCGCCGCCAGTCACCGGTGACCGCGGTGCGTCCGGCGGGAGTGCCGGGGGTCGGCTCGGTGACCTCCTGGAGGGTGCCGATCAGCTGGAACGACTTCTTCTCCTTGTCGTACGACGGCTTGGAGCGGCTGCGCACGGTACGGGTCACCAGGCCGCGCTCGTCCATGATCCGGATCCGGACCTCGGCGAGCGTGTCCTCGGCGACGGCGAGTCCGACGACGCTGATGATCTCGTTCCAGTCGACCGGGTGCAGCCGGGCCCGTGCCTGGGCCTCGGTGAGAGTGGTCCGCTCGGCGGGCAGCCCCAGCAGCCGAGCCGCCTCCGCGTCGACGGTGACCAGCTCGGTGGCGGTGTCCCAGTGCCACAGGCCGGTCGCGAGGGCGGTGAGAACCTCCCCCACGGCGGGCAGAGGCTCACCAGTGCGCATTGACCCACTTTAAGAACAGGAGTTCCCGGAGTGCCACTGTTGGCCGAGTCGTAATGGTGGGGAGGCGATCTCGGGGTCCCCGGTAGGCTGGGAGCTGTTTCACGTGAAACACGCCCCTCGATCCGCGAAGACTGGATGAACGACGATGCATCGGTACAGGTCCCACACCTGCGGCGAGCTCCGCTCCTCTGACGTCGGCACCGACGTCCGGCTGAGTGGCTGGCTGCACAATCGGCGCGACCTGGGCGGCATCCTCTTCATCGATCTGCGCGACCACTACGGCATCACACAGCTGGTCGCCCGTCCGGGCACGCCCGCGTACGAGGCCCTCGACAAGCTGACCAAGGAGTCCACGGTCCGCGTCGACGGCAAGGTCGTCTCCCGTGGCACCGAGAACGTCAACACGGACCTGCCCACCGGTGAGGTCGAGGTCGAGGTCGGCGAGGTCGAGCTGCTCGGCGCGGCGGCCCCGCTGCCGTTCACGATCAACACCGAGGACGGGGTGAACGAGGAGCGGCGCCTGGAGTACCGCTTCCTGGACCTGCGCCGCGAGCGCATGCACAAGAACATCATGCTGCGGTCGTCGGTGATCGCCTCGATCCGCTCGAAGATGGTCGCCCTCGGTTTCAACGAGATGGCGACGCCGATCCTGTCCGCGACCTCCCCCGAGGGCGCACGCGACTTCGTCGTCCCCTCCCGCCTGAACCCGGGCAAGTTCTACGCCCTGCCGCAGGCGCCGCAGCAGTTCAAGCAGCTGCTGATGATTTCCGGGTTCGACCGCTACTTCCAGATCGCGCCCTGTTTCCGTGACGAGGACGCGCGCGCGGACCGTTCGCCGGGCGAGTTCTACCAGCTCGACGTCGAGATGAGCTTCGTCGAGCAGGAGGACGTCTTCCAGCCGATCGAGAAGCTCATGACCGAGCTGTTCGAGGAGTTCGGCAACGGCCGTCACGTCACGTCTCCCTTCCCGCGGATCCCGTTCCGCGAGGCGATGCTGAAGTACGGCTCCGACAAGCCGGACCTGCGCGCCCAGCTGGAGCTCGTCGACATCACCGATGTCTTCGAGGGCTCGGAGTTCAAGGCGTTCGCCGGCAAGCACGTGCGGGCGCTGGCGGTGCCCGACGTTGCCGCGCAGCCGCGGAAGTTCTTCGACCAGCTGGGTGACTACGCCGTCTCGCAGGGCGCGAAGGGCCTGGCCTGGGTGCGCGTGACCGAGGACGGCTCCCTCACCGGCCCGATCGCGAAGTTCCTCACCGAGGAGAACGTCGCCGAGCTGACCAAGCGCCTGTCGCTGGCCGCCGGTCACGCCGTGTTCTTCGGCGCGGGCGAGTTCGACGAGGTCTCGAAGATCATGGGCGCGGTGCGGGTCGAGGCCGCCAAGCGTGCCGGGCACTTCGAGGAGGGCGTCTTCCGGTTCTGCTGGATCGTCGACTTCCCGATGTACGAGAAGGACGAGGAGACCGGCGCGATCGACTTCTCGCACAACCCGTTCTCCATGCCGCAGGGCGGTCTGGAGGCGCTGGAGACCCAGGACCCGCTGGACATCCTGGGCTGGCAGTACGACATCGTCTGCAACGGCGTCGAGCTGTCCTCCGGCGCGATCCGGAACCACGAGCCGGAGATCATGCTCAAGGCCTTCGAGATCGCGGGCTACGACCGGGAGACCGTCGAGGAGAAGTTCGCGGGCATGCTGCGTGCCTTCCGCTTCGGCGCCCCGCCGCACGGCGGCATCGCCCCCGGCGTGGACCGCATCGTCATGCTCCTCGCGGACGAGCCCAACATCCGCGAGACGATCTCCTTCCCGCTCAACGGCAACGCCCAGGACCTGATGATGGGTGCGCCGACGGAGCTGGAGGAGGCCCGGCTGAGGGAGCTGCACCTGTCGGTGCGCAAGCCGCAGCCGAAGTAGCCTGCCGAAGTAGCCGGCACTTTCCGAAGGGGCCCGAGACCGACGCCGGTCTCGGGCCCCTCCGCATGCGCCCCCGCCGCGCACAGCAAGCCACAGTCCGCTCCCATGCTCAGGACAGGCTTCTTACCTAGCTTCCATGTCCATGACGGGAAACCAGACGGACCATCAGCAGTCGGCCCATGAGCCGAAACACAAGAAGGACCTGACGCGGCGCAAGGTCGTCGTCGCCGGAGCGGGCGTGGCCGTGGCGGTGAGTGCCGGCGGCACCCTCGCCGCCACGGGCGCGTTCGCGGGCGAGACGAGCACGACCGCCGCCGCGAGCAGCAGCTCCAGTGCGTCGGAGGCCTGCTACAAGCTCACCTCGGAGACCACCGAGGGGCCCTACTACATCGACGCGGACAAGATCCGCCGGGACATCACCGAGGACAAGGAGGGCATCCCGCTCACCCTCGCCCTCAAGGTGATCGACTCCGAGACCTGCAAGCCGATCGCCAACGCGGCCGTCGACATCTGGCACTGCGACGCGCTGGGCGTCTACTCGGGCTACGAGAGCGCGTCCACGGGTGGTGGCGGCCCCGCCCCGAGCGGTACCCCGACCGGTGAACCGCCCTCGGGCGCGCCGACCGGTGGCACCGGTGGCGGTGGCGGTGTCCATCAGGAGCCCACCGACGACGAGCGCTATCTGCGCGGCACCTGGAAGACCGACCGGCACGGCCAGGTCACCTTCCGGACGATCTTCCCGGGCTGGTACCGGGGCCGTTGCGTGCACATCCACACCAAGGTGCACGTGGACGGCGAGTGGACGGAGGCCGGTTACGAGGGCGGGCACACCTGCCACACCGGCCAGTTCTTCTTCGACGAGGAGTCCGTACTGGCTTCCGCCGAGGTCGCGCCGTACTCGACCAGCACCACCGAGCGCACCACGCTCACCGAGGACACGATCTACGACCAGAGCGGCACCACCGGCGGCCTGCTCAGGCTGAAGTACAACAAGAAGAACATCGCCAAGGGCGTCCAGGCCTCCCTGACGCTGGGCGTCGACCCGGACGCGACGCAGGACGGCACCTCGATCTAGCGCGGACGGACACGAAGGCGCCCGGGACCGTGCAGGTCCCGGGCGCCTGGTCCGGTGCATCCCCTGTCGGGGAAAGGGAGGGCTAGGAAAGGAACGTGTAGCCCTGCCAGCCGGTCGAGATCTTCGCCCGTGCTCCGAACGACCCCTTGCCGTCGCCGTTGTTGCGCCACAGCGCGCCGCCGGTGTCGCGGGAGACGAGGTCCGCTCTGCCGTCGTCGGTGATGTCCCCGACGCCGACGACGACGTTGTAGGAGCCGCCCCAGTTGGCGAAGAGTTTCACGCGGGCCTTGAAGGTGCCCGTGCCGGTGCCGTCGTAGCGGTAGAGGGTGTTGGACGTGTCCTGGGCGAGCAGGTCGCCGATGCCGTCGCCGTTGAGGTCTCCGACGCCGACGATCTTCTTGTAGCTCTTCCAGTTGTCGTAGAACTTCACGCGCGCGGAGAGCTTGCCGGTGCTGGTGCCCTTGTAGAGGTAGACCGTGCCGGTGGACGTCCCTCGTGCGATCAGGTCGGGGCGGCCGTCGCCGCTGATGTCACCGGGCGAGGTCAGCACGTCGTACTGGTTCCAGCCGCTGGTGTTCAGCGTGGTGTACGACGTCGACGGCTTGACCGCGGATCCGCAGCCGGGCTTGTACAGGCGCAGGGCGCCGCTGCTCAGCCGGACCAGGACGTCGTTGCAGCGGCCACCGCTCAGGTCGCCGAAGGGGATCGCCCTGATGGTGGTGGGCCGGCCGCCACCGCTACGGCCAGGGCGGAGACGAGCGTGGCACGGCCCGCTCGTCCCGGGGCGTGTCTGCCCAACTGAGGGTCCTTTCCTATGAGTCCGCACACCTTATCCGCAGGTAAGAGGGGAGTGAGTGGCGGGTAAAGGAGTGCGGGCGGGGCGGTTGTGAGGTCGTGGTGCAAGAAAATTCCGCGCGCTGCGGCAACCTCCCCGATTCCGGCGGCTACTTGAGGACGGAAGCGCCTTCACCGGTGCTCCACGAAACGCACATGTCCCACCACCGCTCGTAAGGAATCCCCGTGGCCTCTGCCTCCCACCGCCGGTCCCTCCGCAAGCGCCGTACCCTTGTCGTCTCCGCCGCCGTGGTGGCCGCGGGCGTCGGCGCCGGTGCTGTCGTGATGAACGCGAACGCCCAGGCCGTGGACCTGTCCCACCAGACGCTCGCCGCGAAGGACGGCTGGGCGTCCTCCGGCACGGGCACGACCGGTGGCACCAAGGCCGACTCCGCGCACACGTTCACCGTCTCCACCCGGGCACAGCTCGTGAAGGCGCTGGGGTCCGCGTCCGACACCACCCCGCGGATCATCAAGGTCAAGGGCACGATCGACGCCAACACGGACGACGCCGGCAAGAAGCTGACCTGCGCGAACTACGCGTCGGGTACGGGCTACTCGCTCTCCTCCTACCTGAAGGCGTTCGACCCGGCCACCTACGGCCGCTCGAAGCTGCCGTCGGGCACGCAGGAGACCGCGCGCGCCGCAGCGCAGAAGAAGCAGGCCGCGAACATCGTCTTCAAGGTGCCCGCCAACACCACGATCGTCGGGGAGCCGGGCACGAAGGCCGGAATCTCCGGCGGCATGCTCCAGATCCAGAACGTGGACAACGTCATCGTCCGCAACCTCACCTTCTCCGGCACCGAGGACTGCTTCCCGCAGTGGGACCCGACGGACGGCGACGACGGCAACTGGAACTCGAACTACGACTCCGTGACGCTGCGGGGCGCCACCCACGTGTGGGCGGACCACAACACGTTCACCGACGCCCCGCACCTGGACTCCGCCAACCCGAAGTACTTCGGCCGTGAGTACCAGATCCACGACGGCGCGCTGGACATCACCAAGAGCTCGGACCTGGTGACCGTCTCCCGCAACCAGTTCACCAACCACGACAAGACGATGCTGATCGGCAGCAGCGACAGCGAGCCGAGCGGCAAGCTGCGGGTCTCGATCCACCACAACGTGTGGAAGGGCATCGTCCAGCGGGCGCCCCTGTCGCGCGTCGGCCAGATCCACATCTACAACAACTACTACGACGTCACGACGCTGAACGGCTACGCGCTGCAGTACAGCATCAACTCCCGCGCCAAGGCCCAGGTCGTCGCCGCGAACAACTTCTGGACGGTCCCGTCGAGCGTGAAGGTCTCCAAGCTGCTGTCCGGCGACGGCACCGGCGCGATCGCGGGCTCCGGCAACCAGGTCAACGGCACGGTGACCGACCTGGTCGCCGCCTACAACGCCGCGTCCTCGAAGGACCTGAAGACGAGCGTGAACTGGACCCCGACCCTGACGGCGGGCCTGGAGTCCTCGGCGTCCGCGGTGAAGAACCTGCCTATGTCGCTGGCGACGACGACCGGTGCCGGAGTGCTCTCCTAGCTCACGTGTCGTAGGTCCCGTCCCAGGGTTCCGCGAAGGCGAGGCGGTCCGGGTAGAGCTCTGCCCACTGTTCCCCCTCGTCCTCGCGGATCACCAGGCCGAAGCGGACGCCGTCGTGGGTGACGCTGAAGGGACGGATCGCGATGTCCGTGTACGAGCGGCGGGGGAGGCTGCGCAGCAGGGTCGCCCGGTGCACCTGGGCGCGGGTGAGGGGCGAGGCGTCACCGCCCGGGTCGCGCTGCTGCTCTCCCCAGGTGCCGGCGCACCAGATGTCCGAGTCGCGGTAATTGCCCTCGGTATCGAAGGTGTGCAGAACCGCGTACAGGCGCTTCTGCTCTTCCCAGCCCTCCTCGAGGCGGAATCCCTCAGGGAAGGCATATGTGATCGACGCCAGGAACTGACCCTCCGCATACCGCCCGATCGTCTCGGTGCGGTGCTTCGGCTCGTACGCGACAGGAATGACCCCGGGCACTGCCATGGCGCAAACCATACGGCTTGGCGCGGACACGGCAGTAGCGGGGTCCTTCCGATCAGTGTCCTCGGGCGATCTATTCGCCGCCGAAGCGCTCCTTGTACGTCTCCAGGTCCTCGTCCGTCAGCTTGGCGAAGAGGACCGGGGGGACGGTGAAGGGGACGCCGGGGGTGAGGGCGGTGAGGGCGCGGGCCTCGTCGGCGGTGATCCAGGTCGCGGTGTCGTTCGTCAGGGCGAACGCCTGGCGCATGGCGGAGGACGTCGCCGGGATGAACGGCTCCGAGACCACCGCGTACAGGTGGATCAGGTTCATCGCGGTGCGCAGGGTCAGCGCCGCGCCGTCCTTGTCCGTCTTGATCTCCAGCCAGGGAGCCTTCTCCTCCAGGTAGGAGTTGCCCGCCGACCACAGGGCGCGCAGCGCCGCCGCCGCCTTGCGGAACTGGAGTGCCTCCATCTGGGACTCGTATTCGGCCAGCAGGCGCGCGATCTCCTCGCCCAGCCTCGTCTCCGCCTCACCCGGCTCACCGCCCGCCGGGACCTCCTCGCCGAAGCGCTTCTTCGAGAAGGACAGGACGCGGTTGACGAAGTTGCCGAGGGTGTCGGCGAGGTCCTTGTTCACCGTCGCGGTGAAGTGCTCCCAGGTGAAGGACGAGTCGTCCGACTCGGGGGCGTTGGCGATGAGGAAGTAGCGCCAGTAGTCGGCCGGGAGGATGTCCAGGGCCTGGTCGGTGAAGACGCCCCGCTTCTGGGACGTGGAGAACTTCCCGCCGTAGTACGTCAGCCAGTTGAAGGCCTTGACGTAGTCGACCTTCTTCCACGGCTCGCGCACACCGAGCTCGGTGGCCGGGAACATCACCGTGTGGAAGGGGACGTTGTCCTTCGCCATGAACTCGGTGTAGCGGACGTCGGTGTCGACGTCGTACCACCACGACTTCCAGTCGCGGTCGGCCGGGTCCAGATCCGCCCATTCCTTGGTCGCGCCGATGTACTCGATCGGGGCGTCGAACCAGACGTAGAAGACCTTGCCCTCCGCCGCCAGCTCCGGCCAGGTGTCCTCCGGGACCGGCACGCCCCAGTCCAGGTCACGGGTGATCGCACGGTCGTGCAGGCCCTCGGTCAGCCACTTGCGGGCGATGGAGGCGGCGAGCTGCGGCCACTCCTCCTCGTGCGCGGCCACCCACTCCTCGACCTCGTGCTGGAGCTTGGACTGCAGGAGGAACAGGTGCTTGGTCTCCCTGACCTCCAGGTCGGTGGAGCCGGAGATCGCCGAGCGCGGGTTGATCAGGTCGGTCGGGTCCAGGACGCGCGTGCAGTTCTCGCACTGGTCGCCGCGGGCCTTGTCGTAGCCGCAGTGGGGGCAGGTGCCCTCGACATAGCGGTCCGGGAGGAAACGGCCGTCGGTGGGCGAGTAGACCTGGCGGATCGCCCGCTCTTCGATGAACCCGTTCTCGTTGAGGCGGCGGGCGAAGTGCTGGGTGATCTCGACGTTCTGCTCGCTGGAGCTGCGGCCGAAGTAGTCGAAGGCCAGCGCGAAGCCGTCGTAGACCGCCTTCTGAGCGTCGTGCGCCTGCGCGCAGAACTCGGCCACCGGGAGGCCCTGCTCCTTCGCGGCCAGCTCCGCCGGGGTGCCGTGCTCGTCCGTCGCGCAGATGTAGAGGACGTCGTGGCCACGCTGGCGCAGATAACGGGAGTACACGTCCGCCGGGAGCATGGACCCCACCATGTTGCCCAGGTGCTTGATCCCGTTGATGTACGGAAGGGCGCTGGTGATGAGGTGTCGAGCCATCGGGGGCTGCTCCCAGGTCGCTGCATGCGGTGACGGATGTCTGTTCCGGCTGCATGGCCGGCCGTCGTACGAACTCTGAAATCGTAGTCGACCGGGGCGATCGCCCAGCTCCTGCTCGGCACGAAGACCAAGAAGGACACCGTCAACACCGCGCTGCTGGAAGTCGCCAAGCGACGCAGCCGGGCCATAGCGCTGGCCAAGCTCCGTGAGAGGGGAGCGCGAGGTGACTTCGACATCCTCCTGGACAAGAGGAACTACCGCCGGTGAGTGACGCCTCGTATCTGATCGACACCTCGGCCGCAGTGCGCCTGCTCAGCAGCGACGCGTACGACGAGCAGTGGGGGCAGGTGCTCGACAACGGGTTGGTCGCGCTCTGCGATCTGACCGAACTGGAGATCCTCATCTCCGCGCGCGGCCGGACGGACCGTGAGGGCATTCAGGAGGAACTGCGGCAACTGTTCAGCCGGCCCCTCATGCCCGACGGCATCCACCAGCGCGCCCGCGAGGTGCAGCAGCTCCTCACCGACAACGGGGAGCACCGCTCCGCCGGACCGGTCGACCTGCTCCTCGCCGCCACGGCCGAGCTGTCGGGCCTGACCCTGCTCCACCACGACCGGGACTTCGATACGGTCGCCGGGCGGACGGGCCAGCCGACCGCCTGGCTGGCCGAGCCCGAGTCCTGAGGCCGTGACGCGGCCGGGTCGCGTACTACACACCCGGCTCCTCCAGACGCTCCAGACGAGGGAAGAGCACCGCGCCCTTCGTGACCGTCGAGCCCGGCCGGAGCCGGCCCCACTCGCCCGCTTCCTGGACCTTCTGGTCCGCGAGGGCGCCCAGGGAGGCCTCCGCGCCGAGGGAGTCCCAGAGCTTGCCGGAGGTGTCCGGCATGACCGGGTTGAGGAGCACCGCCACCGCACGGAGCGACTCCGCGGCCGTGTAGAGGATGGTCGCCAGACGGGCCCGCCCCTGCGGTGAGCCGTCCTTGGCCACCTTCCAGGGCTCCTGCTCCGTGAGGTAGCCGTTGACCTGCTTCACGAAGTCGAAGACCGCGAGGATTCCGCCCTGGAAGTCCAGGTCGTCGCCGATCCGCCGGTCGGCCTGGGCGACGGTCTCCGCCAGCCCGGCCCGGACCGCCTTCTCCGCCTCGCCCGCCGCCGATGTCCCGGGCTCGGGAAGCACGCCGCCGAAGTACTTGCCCACCATGGCGGCGACGCGTGACGCGAGATTGCCGTAGTCGTTCGCTAGCTCGCTCGTGTAGCGGGCGGAGAAGTCCTCCCAGGAGAACGAGCCGTCCTGGCCGAAGGCGATCGCGCGCAGGAAGTACCAGCGGTACGCGTCCACACCGAAGTGGGAGGTCAGGTCCTGGGGTTTGATGCCTGTCAGGTTCGACTTGGACATCTTCTCGCCGCCGACCATCAGCCAGCCGTTGGCAGCGATCCTCCCGGGGAGCGGGAGGTCCTGCGCCATCAGCATCGCGGGCCAGATGATCGCGTGGAAGCGGAGGATGTCCTTGCCGACGAGGTGGACGTCGGCGGGGAAGGTGTCCTCGAACTTCGCCGGATTCTCGTTGTAGCCGACCGCCGTCGCGTAGTTCAGCAGGGCGTCGATCCAGACGTAGATGACGTGCTGGTCGTCCCAGGGGACCGGGACGCCCCAGTCGAAGGTGGAGCGCGAGATGGAGAGGTCCTGGAGGCCCTGGCGTACGAAGTTCACGACCTCGTTGCGCGCCGACTCGGGCTGGATGAAGCCCGGGTTCGCCTCGTAGTGGGCGAGGAGCCGGTCGCCGTACCCGCTCAGCCTGAAGAAGTAGTTCTCCTCCTTGAGGATCTCGACCGGCTTCTTGTGGATGGCACACAGCTGTGTACCGTCCTCCGCCTCGATGAGGTCGCCCGGCAGCTTGTACTGCTCGCAGCCGACGCAGTACGGGCCCTCGTACCCGCCCTGGTAGATCTCGCCCTTGTCGTGGAGGTCCTGGACGAACTCCCGGACGCGGTCCGTGTGGCGCTTCTCCGTGGTGCGGATGAAATCGTCGTTGGCGATCTCCAGGTGCTCCCAGAGGGGCTTCCAGGATTCGGTGACGAGTTTGTCGGCCCACTCCTGAGGGGTGACGCCGTTCGCCTCGGCGGTCCGCATGATCTTCTGACCGTGCTCGTCCGTGCCGGTGAGGTACCACACCTTCTCGCCGCGCTGACGGTGCCAGCGCGTGAGCACGTCGCCCGCGACGGTCGTGTAGGCGTGGCCCAGGTGAGGAGCGTCGTTGACGTAGTAGATGGGGGTGGAGACGTAGTACGCCTTCCCGCCCCGCTTCTCGGATCCGGTGGCCGCCATGGGCGGAAGCGTACTGGCGCCACGGGAACGGGGCCCGGTGATTTTTCCGGGCCCCGTCATTGGTGGTTTCTACGGGCGCCAGTTCGCCAGGACGCCCTCGTAGATCTCCGTGTCCGTGAGTTCCTTCGGGCTCTCGCCGGCGAGGAAGTGGGACGTGTTGGGGAGCTTGAGCTTGCGGAGGTAGTCGAAGGCCTTGTTCGCCGGGTCACCGAAGGCGACGAACGAGAAGAAGACGGCGGGGTGGGTCTTCGCCGCCTCCGTGAGGGCCTGGGTGGCGGGGGTCTTCGCGTCTGGGGCGCCGTCGGTCTGGAAGACGACCAGGGCGGGGGTGTCCGGGGACTCCTTGGTGTGGTGCGCGAGGACTTCCTCGACGGCCGCGTGGTAGCTGGTGCGGCCCATGCGGCCCAGGCCGGCGTGGAGTTCGTCGATCTTGTTCTCGTGGTCGGCGAGGGTGAGTTCGCCGGTGCCGTCGAGTTCGGTGGAGAAGAAGACGACCTGGACGGTGGACTCGGGGTCCAGGTGGGCGGCGAGAGCGAGGGTCTGCTCACCGAGGGCCTGCGCGGAGCCGTCCTTGTAGTACGGACGCATGCTCGCGGAGCGGTCCAGGACGAGGTACGTCTTCGCGGTGGTGCCGGTGAGGCCGTGGGCCGCGAGGGTGGAGGCGGCGGCGTCGTAGGCGGTGCGGAGGGTGGGGGGTACGGCGAGGCCGCTCCCACCGGGACCATCAGCAGCGGTCAGTGCCGGTGCCGGTGCCGCTTCCGACTCCGCTTCCGCTTCCGATTCCGCTTGCGGTTCTACGACGGTCTCGGGCTCCGGGGTGGCGGAGACCTCGGCGACCGGCTCGGGCTCCGGCTCGGGCTCCGCAGCGGCTTGCGGCTCGGGCGCGGACTCCGCTGCCACGGTGGCGGGTACCTCCACGGCCGTGTCCTGGGCCACCGGTTCCTCGGCAGCGGGCTCCTCGGCGACCGGCTCCTCGGCAACGGGCTCGCCGGAAGGGGCCTCCTCAGCGACCTGCTCCTCGGCGGGTGCCTCGGGCACAGCCGTCGACTCCTCCACGGCCGTGTCCTGCGTCACCGGTTCCTCGGCAGCGGGCTCCTCGGCGACCGCGT
>NZ_JBHVYZ010000020.1:0-20995 GCF_042880295.1 Streptomyces sp. NPDC058307 | reverse complement strand
TCCACGGCCGTGTCCTGCGTCACCGGTTCCTCGGCAGCGGGCTCCTCGGCGACCGAGTCCTCGGCCACCGGCTCCTCTGCGGGTGCCTCGGCCTCTGCCCCCGGCTCCGCCTCCGCCACGGGCTCCTCGGAAGCGATCTCCTGGGTGACGGCCTTGTCGGCGACCGGCTCCTCGGCGACCGGCTCCTCGGCCACGGGCTCCTCAGAGACGGCTTCCTCCGAGACAGCCCCCTCGGCGACCGGCTCGTCGGACGCGGCTTCAGTGACCGGTTCCTCGGCCACGGCCTCCTCGGCGACCGGTTCCTCGGCCACCTTTTCCTCAGCAACGGTCTCCTCGGCGACCGTGTCCCCGGACACCGGCACCTCGGTCTCAGGCGCCGGTTCCTCGGACGTCGCGTTCTCCCCGCTCGTCCTCTCGGTCGGCTCCGGCGCCCCTTCCGGAGACGTCTGCTGCGGGACTGTCACCTTGTCGAAGGCGGCCGCGACCAGTTCGTGCTCGGACTCGGTGGAGAGTGTGGCGGTGCGGGGTTCGGGGACCGTGGCCGCCGGAGGGGTCGGCGTCGGTTCGGGGACCGTCGCTGCCGGCGGGGCGGGGGTCGGCTCGGGTGCCGGAGACGGGAGCTTCGGCGCCGCCTCCTGCGAAGGAGTCGTCTCCGCACCCTCTGCCTCGGTGGCAGCGCCCTTGCGTGATCGGCCGCTGAACGCGTTCCGCAGGAGAGTGAGAATGCCCATGTGCGCAACCCTTCGCATGAGTTGTAGCCCGTCAATCCCTGGCCAGGACGGACACGTAAGGTTAGCGGCCCCGGAGGGCGATCTTGGCAGGGGCGGGTGGCCAGGGCCCCGGGCGTCAAGACCTACTTCCGGACTTCACCCGCGCGGGACGTCAACTTCGCGGACAAAGACGTACTTACCGTGTCTGAACGGCTGGGAAATCGTGCAACGTGACCTTCACCAGCAGGGCGCGGTGGTCGGTGTCCGCCAGGTCCAGGAAGCGGGCGTCGCTCACGGAGAAGTCCGCCGACACCAGGACGTGGTCGATCTGCGCGCCGATCGCCGGGGCGGTGCGGGCCGGCCAGGTGGGCGTGCGGCCGGAGCCGGCGAGGCGGGCCGCGTCGCGCAGTCCGGTGTCGAGGATCGCGCGGAAGGCCGCGTGGTCCTGGGAGGCGTTGAAGTCGCCGGCCAGGACGGTCGGGGTGGCCGGGACAGCCCCGGCCGAGGCGGCGAAGTCCCTGATGTCTCCCAACTCCCGCCGCCATACGTCCAGTTGTCCGGGCAGTGGCGGCATCGGGTGCGCGAGTTGCAGGCGTACCGAGTGACCGCGTACGTCGGCGACGGCCCCGGGCATGCCCATGGTGCTGCCCTGGATTCCGGTGGCTGGTTCCAGGGGGAAGCGGCTGAGGATGACCGACCCCGTCGAGCCGGAGCCCTCCACGGACCGGCGGTACGGATAGCGCGCGGACAGGGACCGCCGCAGCGTCGCCGAGCAGCCGTACTCGCACTCCTCCACGAACACGAGGTCCGGCGTCTCCTCGCGGACGGCGGCGACGAGGGCGTCGGTGGCCTGCCCGAACTCGACGTTCGAGGTGAGGACCTCCAGTGACGCGAGCACCCGTCCGTCCGGTTCGGTGCCCTTGCCGTAGGGCGCGAGGAACCACGCCAGCAGCCCGAGGACGACGGCCGCCCAGATCGTCCCGGGCCACCAGCGGGTCAGCAGGGCGAGCGCCAGGCCCGCTGCGACGGGTGCGAGCAGCCACGGGAGGAAGGCGAGGAGCTGGGGGACGGGGGTGACGCCGTCCGTGTCGACGAGCCGGCATCCGACGACCGCGCTCACGGCGGCGAAGAGCAGGGCTGCGGTCCAGATGCCGAGGCGCCGTCGGGTCACCGCCCGAGCCTACGAGCGGGCGTCGGCCTTCGCCAGGAACTCACCGAGGACCGTGTTGAACTCCTCGGCCCGTTCCAGGTTCGGCAGATGCGCCGCGCCTTCGAAGACGTGCAGCTCCGACTCCGGGAGCGCCGCGTGCATGGCCTTCGCGTCGGCGACCGGCGTATAGGTGTCGTCGGCGCCCACGGCCACCAGCGCCGGGACCGTGACCCGGGTGAGCAGCTCGCGGTAGTCGGGTCGGGCGGCACGGGCGCGCAGGGCCGCCGCCGCGGACGTGGGACGGGTGGCCGTCATCATGCGGTGCACGTGTGCCTTGACCTCGGGGGAGGCATACGGCGCGACCATCTTCTCCAGCACCTCGTCGGCGTACCCGCGCATGCCCTCGCGCAGCAGCCGGTCCGCCATGGCGTGCCGGACCCGCACCCCCTCGGGGGTCTCCGCGGCCGGGAAGGTGTCGGCGAGGACCAGGCCCCGGATCCGCTCGGGGAAGAGCCGGTAGCAGTCCATGGCGATCTGGCCGCCCATGGACAGGCCCGCGAGGACGCAGGTCCGTACGTCGAGTTCGTCCAGCAGTGCCTCGATGTCCTGCGCGAACCGCTCGAAGCGGTCGACCTCCGCGGTCGCCGCCGAGGCGCCGTAGCCGCGCAGGTCCGGGGCGAGCACGCGGCGGGAGGCGGCGAACGCCTCGATCTGCGGGCGCCACATCGTGTGGTCGAAGGGGTGGCCGTGGACCAGGACCAGGGGGATCGCCGTCATGACGCCGACCCTAGGTCGGCCCCACTTCTCGGTGCAATAAAATCATTGCCCTCAGTGCAATCAGGGGTCAGATCAATCAGGGGGTCCTCGTGCACGACTACCGGCGTATCGCCGACCGCATCGCCGCCGACATCACGACCGGGCGGCTCCGGCCCGGCGAACGCCTGCCCCCGCAGCGGAAGTTCGCACGCCGGCACGGGATCGCCGCGTCGACGGCGGAGCGGGCGTACGGCGAACTCGTCCGGCGGGGGCTGGTCGTCGGCGAGGTCGGACGCGGCACCTTCGTGAAGGCCACCGCGCCCGGCCGGCCCGGCAGGGGGCTCATCGAGGACGCGGGCACGCCCGTCAACCTGGAGCTCAACTATCCCTCCGTCGAAGGCCAGTCGGAGCTGCTCGGTGACACTCTCGCGCCCCTGCTGCGGCCCGACGTCCTGGCCGAGGCCCTCCGTCCGGCCGCCGCCACCGGCACACCGGCCGCGCGTGAGGCGATCGCCGCTCTCCTCGCCACCCCCGGCTGGCGGCCCGACCCGTCCCGGATCCTCTTCACGGGCAACGCCCGCCAGTCCGTCGCCGCCGCCCTCGCCTCCCTGGTACGCCCTGGCGGCCGGGTCGGCGTCGAGGAGCTGACGTATCCCGTGGTCAAGGAGATCGCGGCCCGGCTCGGCATCACCCTGGTGCCGCTGGCCACGGACGAGGACGGCCCGCTCCCCGAGTCGGTGGCCGCCGCCCACCGCACGGCCCCCCTGTCGGCCCTCTATGTGCAGCCGACCCTGCACAATCCGACGTCCGTCACCATGAGCGCCGGGCGCAGGCGCCAACTTGCCGCCACCGTGAGCGACTTGGGCATCCCCGTCGTGGAGGACCGCATCTGGTCCTTCCTGGCGGAGGACGACGATCCCTTCGCCGTGCACGCCCCCGCCCTCACCCACATCGTCGACGGTCTGTCCAAGCGGGTCGCGCCCGGGCTCACCGTCGGCTTTCTCGTCGTACCGCGGCAGCGGGTGGACGCGGTGGCGGACGCCGTCCGGTCCGGGGGGTGGAGTGCGGGGCGGTTCGCGCTGGAGGCGGGGGCGCGGTGGACGGTGGACGGGACCGTGGCGCGGCTGGTCGAGGCGAAGCGGGCCGACGCGGCGCGCAGGCAGCGGGTGCTGGCCGAGTGCCTGGACGGGTTCGCCGTACGGTCTGATCCGCGTGCGTACTACGCCTGGTGGGAACTGCCGGTCCCGTGGCGGGCGGACACCTTCACGGCCGCCGCCGCGGCGCTCGGCATCGCCCTGACGCCCGGGCCCTCCTTCGCCGTCGACCCGAGCCGTACCCCGGACGCGGTCAGGCTCGGGCTCGCGTCGGTTGCTGTGCCGGATCTGGAACGGGCCCTGCGGAGCCTCGCCGGTCTCGCGGCACGCCGTACCGGCCGGTGAGCCAGCAGGTCACAGCCACCGCCAGGCCGACGGCCACCAGCAGCCAGGAGACCGTGCGCAAAGTGCCCGTCAGGGCGTCGTAGACGGCGCCCGCGGCCGGGCGGCGCACTGGGTCGGGCAGGTCGGTCAGGGTGAGGCGGCGGCCGACGGCGACGGCGAGGGCCAGCAGCGCGCCGCCGAGTGCCGTGCCGAGGGCGGTCGCGGTGAGGGCGCGGCGGCGGCAGGCGGCGACCGCGATACCGGCGACGGCGAGGGCGGCGGCCGAGACGGGCAGCCAGAAACCGGCGACTTCGAGCACGTCGTAGCCCTTCCGGAGACGGTCCAGTTCGGACGCCGGGAGCACGGCGACCTCGGTGCGGGGCAGGACGGCCCGGTGCTCCACCCGGGCGGCGATCGGGGCGATGTCGACGGTCACCTCGTGGTGGCCGCCCTCCCGCAGTGCCTTCAGCACGGCCTGGTGGACCGCCCTGTTGCCGGCGTTCCACGCGGTGGCGAAGGCCCGGGTCCGGGTGAGGGAGCGGATCAGGGGCCGGGCCGGCTCGCCGACCTCGTCCTCCACCGCGTCCGCGACGCTGTCCTGCACGGCGGGGTCGGCGGCCAGCGGTGCCAGCGCCGTGACGTACCGGTCCGTGTCGGCGAGGCCGTACGCCGCCCAGGCCGCCGACGCGCCGAAGGGCACGAGCAGACAGGCCAGGGCGATCAGGGCGGCCGACAGGGCGCCGCGGACACCACGGGAGCTCACCCTTCCAGGCAAAACGGTCGCGGTCGGCCGCGCGAGCCGTGGAGCCGGTGATTGCGCCCTCCGGGGGAGGACTCACCCGAACGGATGCCTCAGGGACCGTGTGGGCCGCTAGCGGATCCGGTTCCCCTCGGCGTCCTCGTGCGTGTAGTAGCGGTAGAAGAACACGACGAAGATCCCCGCCGCGACCACCAGCCCCAGGGCCGTCGAGCGCAGCACGCTCTCCCCCGACTGGCTGTACAGGAACCCGACGGACGCCCCGGCGAAGCCGGACTTCACGGCCGAGTGGAGTTCCCGCTTCAGCAGCGGGGCGAACGTCGCCACCGCGATGCACAGCACGATGAACGCGATCGCCGTGACACAGCCGAAGAGTACGTTCCAGCCGGTGATCGGCCCGCCGTCACGGCGGTTCGTCGCGGCCCAGAAGCCGTAGACCAGCCCGAGTACGACCGGGACGCCGTACCTGGCGGCCGTGTGCACCTTGGCGCCGAAGACATCGGGTGTCCGTGAGAACCCGCCCGCGGGTGCCGTGTGAGCCATGAGAGCACTCCTCTCTCCACCCCGATACGCCCCGACTACCAGAGCACACCTGGGACGGGGCGCAGGCAAGTCGAACGGCGGCGGGAAGTTCCGTTGGCGGCGGAAAGCGCCCCGTGTTTCGCTGACCCCATGAGCGGTGTCGGCCGGGGACAGGTGCTCCGCGTCCGCGGCCGCAGTGTCGCCTGGGTGCCACCGCTCCTGCTGCTCGCCGCGATCACCGTGATCGACTTCAACACGGGCGCCGAGTTCCGGATGATCTCCTGGGTCGTGCTGGCGCCCGGCATCGCGGCCGCGATCTGCGGCGTCCCCGGCACCGCCGCCTTCGCCGCGCTCGCCCTCGTCACCTATGTGGTCGCCGACAGCTTCTGGCCCCACCAGTACCGGTCCGGCCTGCCCGACTTCATCCTGGTCGCCGTCGGCGGCATCCTCGCCGTCCTGGCCTGCGCGGTACGGCTGCGCGGCGAGCGCAGCATGCTGCACATGCGGGACATCGCCGCCACCACCCGCCGTACCGTGCTGCGCCCGCTCCCGCCGGTGTGGGGCGGCCTGGAGCACGCGGAGGTGTATCTCGCCGCCGACAGCGAGGCCCGCGTCGGCGGCGACTTCTACGACATCCAGCCCGGCCCGCACGGCACCCGCGTGCTCGTCGGAGACGTCCAGGGCAAGGGGCTCGGCGCGGTCGAGGCGGCGGCCGCGCTGCTCGGCACGTTCCGTGAGGCGGCGTACCACGAACCCGACCTGGCGACGGTCGCCGAGCGGCTGGAGATCCGGGTGAACCGGCACGGCGCCCATGTCACCGCGCTCGGCCGCTGCGACGGCGACCGCTTCGCCACCGCCGTCCTGCTCGGTTTCCCGGAGACCGGCACCGGGGTGGTGGAGGCCATGGTCTTCGGCCACGAACCGCCGCTGGTGGTCGGCCCGTCGGGGGTACGGCCGCTGCTGGCCGCCGACGGACTCCCGCTGGGCCTTTCCGCCCTGACCGCCGACGGCCCCCCGCCCGTGCACCGCGTCCCCCTCGACCCCGCCGAGACGCTCCTGCTGACCAGCGACGGCGTCACCGAGGCCCGTGACGGCACCGGGGAGTTCTACGCCCTCGCCGACGACGTGGCCCGCGCTCTCGCCGCCGACCCGCGTGCCGTCGAACCGGGCCGCCTGGTGGCCCTCGTCCGCGACGGCACCCTCGGGCACTGCGGTGGGCGACTGCTCGACGACACCACCGTCTTCGCGGTGCGCAGGGCCGACGAGCGGGCAGGAAAGGGACGTTTGCCGTCCTGATAACTCCCCTTCGCAGCCGCAGCGGTTACCGTGCTGCGGTACGTGATCGACGGGGGATGGGGAGGGACCGATGCCCGGAACCGTGCTGCTGCTCGCCGCCTCACCGGTGGGCAAGAGCCGTCTGGTGGACGCGGCGTCCGTGCTTCCCGTCCTCGCGGCCGTGCCGCCGGCCGTGCTCTCGGGCACCGACACCGCCAACGTCGTCGAGCTCGTCGACCCCCTGGAACCGCAGGCCGTCCTGACCCGCCTGCGCGCCGTCGCGGCCACCCCGGGCCCGCTCACCGTGTTCGTCACGGGCCAGCTGGCCCTGGACCGCCGCCAGCACCTGCCCCACCTCGCGCTGGCCCGCACCACACCGGCCACCGTGCGCTACACCGCGCTGCCCTGGCAGTGGATCCGGGAGGAGTTCCGGCTGCGGTCCCCGGGGTCGACGACGCTCTTCGTCGACCTGCACGCCGACGCCGAGGCGTGGGGGTGGCTGCACACGCACGCGCTGGACTCCGGCCGCAACAACGCGGTGTTCGGGCGGATCGCGCCGCCGCCGTCCCGGCGTACGGTGGCCGGGCCGGCGTACATGAAGACGATCGCGACGATTCTGCGCAGCGGGTGGCGTCCGCCGGTCGAGCAGCTGCATCAGCAGGCGTTCACCAGGCTGGGCCCGGAGGCGTACGGGGACCTCGCGCTGACGGTGCCGCCGGTTCCGGTGGCCGCCCCCGGGAGCTTCGCCGCGAGGCCCTCGTACCGGCCCGAACGACCTCGTCCGCAAGCTCCGGTCGGGCCTGTGGTCCCCGCGCCGCCTCCTCAGGAGCCGCAGGACCCGCACGCCTATATCGCCGCCGCTGTGCAGAACGGCCGGCACCAGGACGCCGAAGCCGTCGCCACCGCGCACCAGGAGGCCGCAGCCCGCACCCAGGGTCCCGCCTCGGAGCAGGCCCTGCACTGGTCCGAGGTCCGCGCGGACCTCGCCATGTTCGCTGGGGACCCGGTGCGCAGTTGCCGGATCTGGCTGACCGTGGCCGAGGCGCGGCTCGGTGCCGGGCAGGGCGTGGACTCCAAGCCGGTGGAGACGGCCGTCGACCGGGCGCATCACCAGTGGGCCCAGGTCCGTGACGTGGAGCAGGTCCGGCAACTGGGCATCGTGCTCGCGGGGCTGCGCATGCGGGTGCCGGGGCGTCGGCAGGGCGCCCTGGAGAACGTGCAGACGCAGCTGCGCAGGCTCCAGACGCAGAGCTAGCCGGCCCTGAGGAAGCGGCCGCCGACGGCGAGGGGGAGTGAGCTCGGCACCGGCCGGCCGCCGTCACCGGCACCGGAGTGCGCGTCCGGAACACCGGCACGGGCCGCCGGACCGCCGACCTGGACGACACCGGCAGCGCGTGTGGCGGCTCACCGTCCCGGGGCGTCGAGGGCGGCACCGCGTGGTGCGCCCGCGTCCCGGAGGTGCCGTACCGGCGCGTGTGCGGCTGACCCGTACGGCCCGGTCGGCTTGGGGGAACCTTTACCCGGGGTCGGCCGTTGCCAGGGTGAGATCACTCAGACGAGTACCGAGGTGACGTCGATGGCACTGTTCGACCGGCTCAAGGACCAGGCCAAGAGCCTCCAGCAGCAGGCCCAGGGCGGGCGCGGCACGACGACCGGCGGGCATGGGCAGGCGCACGGACAGGGCAGCTCGCGCGGCGGTTCGCGCGCCCAGCTCGTCGGCGTGCTGAAGACCCAGCTGGGCTCCCTCAAGACCGAGTTGAAGAGCGGCGCCTACCGGGACGCGAGCATGGCGATGTGCGCCCTGGTCGCGGCGGCGGACGGCCATGTGGACGCGGCGGAGATCCAGCAGATGGAGTCGCTGATCCTCGGCAACGAGGTGTTGCAGAACTTCCCGCCGGAGCAGCTGCGCACGCGTTTCCACAAGCATGTGGACCAGCTCACCCGCAACTTCCCGCAGGGCAAGGCGGACGCCCTCCAGGACATCGCCAAGGCTGCCAAGAAGCCCACCGAGGCGCGCGCGGTGATCCAGACCGGCATCGTCATCGCCGGCGCGGACGGCCACTTCTCCCAGGCGGAGCAGACGATCCTGAGAGAGGCCTGCGCAACCCTGGGCTTGCAGCCCGCGGAGTTCCAGCTCTGAGAGGGGGCCGGCTCATTCCGATGTGTGCCCGGTGATCCGCTGGACCTGGACCTGGACCTGGACCTGGTCCGCCCGCTCGGCCGGTCTCTGACCCGTCGCCTTCGCCGGTCCCGCGTTGGCCGCCAGGACCAGTGTGGCCACGGCCACGACGGCGGCGGCGAAACCCCTCGTGTAGCGCGCGGTGGTGCTGGTGCGTTCGAGCACGGCGACCTCGCAGCGATGCGGTGAGCACCCGGTGAGTACCCAGAGTTGTGACGGCGTATTAAGCACGGTTAATACGCCGTTTAACCTAGGGGCTGCGGGAGCCGAACGGCAAGAGGGGCTTGGGGAGTTGGCCATGTCGGAGCGGGACGACCCGGGCGTCATCGGGCGACGGGTGCAGCAGCTGCGGGTCCAACGCGGGCTGACGCAGAAACAGCTGGCCGAACCGGCCTACACGCCGGCCTACATCTCCACCCTGGAGTCCGGGCGGGTACGGCCCTCCGACGACGCGCTCCGGCATCTCGCCGACCGCCTCGGCGTCGGCTTCGAGGAACTGGCCACCGGCCGTCCGGCCCGTCTCGTCATCGATCTGCGCCTGCGCCTCACCGAGGCCCAGCGCACCCTCGCCACCGGGGAGGCCGAGGAGTCCGCCGTCCAGTACGCCCGCCTGCTCACCGAGGCCGACGCGCTCGACCTCGCCGAGATTCGGGCCGCCGCCCTGCTCGGGCTCGGGGAGTGCGCCGTGGAGACGGGCGAACTCCGCGCCGCCCGCGTGTACTTCGAGCAGGCCGAGAAGGCCCTCGGCGACGACGTACCCCTGCCCGCCCGCGTTCCCGCCCTGCGCGGACGCGCCCTCGCCCACTACCTCACCGGTGAACTCCGCTACTCCGTCTACCTGCTGGAATCCACCATCGACGAGCTCAACCGCGGTGGCCTGCACGACCCGGACGCCCTGCTCCTCCTCTACGCGAGCGTCATCGGCCCCTACATGGACATGGGCGCCCACGCCCGCGCCGCCCAGGCCGCCGAACTCGCCCTCGCGCTCGCCCCGCAGTCCGGCGACCCCGCCCTCGTCGCCCGCATGCACCGTTCCGTCGCCCGTACCCTGCTCGCCGAGGGCCGGCTCGCCGAGGCCGACGCCTCCCTCGCCAAGGCCGCCGAGCTCTACCGCCGGCTCCAGCTCCGCACCGAGCTCGCCAACTGCCACTGGATGCGCGGCTACGTCTACGCGCAGAACGGCGAACTGGAGCGCGCCGAGGCCGAGTTGAGGCAGGCCCTCGCCATGCTCTCCGCCAAGCGGGCCGCCCTCTACTCCAGCCAGGCCGCCGTCGAGCTCGCCGACGTGCTGCACCGGCGCGGCAAGTCCGACGAGGCCGCCGCCCTGCTCCACGACGTGCTCAGCGACCTCAGCTCCGAGCGCGGCGCCCTGCACTCCGCCGCCGCCCACCGCCTCCTCGGGATCATCGCCGAGGACGCCCGGGACACCGAGGCCGCCGAAGAGCACTACGTCCGCGCCCTGAGCCTCCTGGAGCGGGCCGGCGCCGCCGGTGACCTGGCGGACCTGTGCCGCCTGCTGGGTGATCTGCTGCGCCGTACCGGACGGGTCGAGGCGGCGCTGGACGCGTACCGGACGGGCCTCGGACACCGTACGGCCCCCGGCACCACCACCCTCGGACCCGCACCCGCACAGCCCCCTCTATGACGATTCCCGGCTTGTGTACACGTGTGTCCGGTTAGCCTGCGCGGGTACCTCACCCGGCTCCTCGTCACCTGCTGCGCGGCCGACGCCACCACCAGCAGGGTCGAGGTGCGCGGCGCCGCGGGCGGGGCCCCGCCGGTCGACACCTGGGTCACCGTCACCGGCACCTGGCACCCCAGGGGCGAACCCGGCACCGACGGCGCGTGGCCGCCGGTCGTGCACGCGAGCGCGGTGCGGCACGGACGGCAGCCGGCGGATCCGTACGGGAAGCGCTGAACCGGATGCCGGGCCGGCCGCCGTCCTTCTTCGGTGGACGGCGGCCGCCCCGGTGGGACACGCGCTGCGGCGCGCGGTCCTCCTGGAAGGTCCCCGGCCCGCTCGGGGCGGCGGGAGACGCCCCGGTCGGCATCGCGGAACGGGGACGAAGAGCACGGCACGGCCCGGGTCGTCGGGGGAGGGACGAGCAGGGCACGCGGGCGGCTCCGGCACGGTTCGACACGGTGCGGCCGCTCCCTGACCGTCACGGAAGACCGTAGTGAATCGGTGTGCGGTCCGGGAAGGGAGCCGGAGCGGACTCACAGGGCCGGACCGCCGGGGCCCGTCGTCTGTTTCGCCCGGGGGACGAGGGGTAGCCGGGCGGTGCCCCTGAGCGGGTACGCCACGAGCGGCGCCCCCCGCTCCCGGTGAGCCTGCTCGGGGGCGACGACGACAGCTCCGCGTCGACCGAAGGAGGCGGTGACCGTGGGGCCCAGGGACGTGAACGGTGATGCCCACGGTGACGAGCCCGGTCGGGAGCGTGAGACCGGGCGCGATCGCGAGGTCGGGCAGGACCGCCGGTCCAGGTGGGAGGCCGACCACGACTCCGAAGCCGCCCCCCAGCCGCTGTGGGAGCAGGTGCGCGCCGCCGAGGTGATCGCGGCGGGGGTGCGGGGCGCTCAACCCGGGGAGATTCCGGGCAAGTTGTGCGTGGCCGCTGTCGAGCTGCTGCCGGTGGGCGGTGCGAGCGTCTCGCTGCGCAGCGACGGCATGCCCGTCCAGCTCAGCGCCAGCGATGACCGGGCCGCTCGGATGTCGGACATCCAGGCCACCCTGGGGGACGGGCCCTGCACGTCCGCCGGGTCGACCGGCACCGCCGTGTACGCCACCGATCTGACGTCCGAGCGGGACGCGGGCCGCTGGCCGGTCTTCGCCCAGCAGGCCACCGCCGCCGGGATACGGGCGGTGTACTCGATGCCCCTCGGCAACGACACCGTGTGCGTGGGCACCCTCGACCTCTACCGCGACGTCCCCGGTGAACTCACCCGGCGTGAGGTGCGCGTCGCCGAACTCGTGGCCGGCGTCATGACGGCGGCCCTGACGGCCCTGCCCCGGGGCGAGGAGGACGGCCCCGAGGGCGACGCCCTCTGGCTCAGCGGCCTGGCCCCCGCGCACGACGAGGTGTACCAGGCCATCGGCGTGATCATGGTGCAGCTCGGCGTCGACTCGGACGAGGCGCTGGCCCGGCTGCGCGCGCACTCCTTCGCGCACAACCGCACCGCGCTCGAGGTGGCGCACGACGTGGTCCGGCACCACGAACGGTTCGACCGGGACTGACCGGACCGCTCACACCTCCACCCGCCCCTGCTTCCGCACCTCCGTCAGCCGCTCGGCGCCCAGCTGCACGGCCGTCCGCGTGGCCGCTGTCTGCACCTCGCCGAAGCCGCCGTTCGTCACACTGATCGCGCCCTCCCCCACGCGGAGGGCGGCCACGTCCAGCGTGAGGGTCGTCGGCTCGCCGTCCGGGGACTGCCCGGTCAGCAGCACCCGCAGCCCCTGCCGGGCGTCCCCCACCTCCGGCAACGGCATCTCGCTGACCTGCACACCCAGAACGGCCCCCGTGGTCGTGGTGGCCGCGAACTGCGCGCACGTCCGCGGCAGGCCTTTGAGCCAGGCCAGGGTCTTGTCGATCTCAGTCGGCGGACGTGCGAGCACCTGGTACCGCATCTGCGCGTGGTTCCACTCGTCGTCCATCCCGACGACCGCACGGGGCTGGGCGTCGGTCCCGAAGAGTTCGTCCGCGTACAGCGCGTCGAGCAGCCGCTGACACTCCCGCCGGTCGGCCTTCGCCTTCAGCACCCCGTCGTGCCAGGTGGCCACCCCCTGACTCGGCGTCCAGGGCTCACCGAGGTCCGCGTCGGTGACGAGCGCGGCCTGCGTCATGGCCTCGGTGAAGGCCGACGACGGGGTGGGGGACGCCTTCGGAGACGGTGGCGGCGCGCTGCTGGGCGGCGTGATCGGCGGCTTCGCAGCGGTGGGCGGCGTGGAGAGCGCGGAACAGGCGGTGGCGGCGAGGAGCCCGCAGAGGGCGAGAGCGGAGGCGGCGGCGCGGGCGGCGCGGGGGGTGCGGGGCGGCGTCATGCTTCAAGTGATCACCGGGTTCCCGGAGGTCACCAGTGCTCCGGGCCGTACGGGTTAGTGGGCGCTCGGTGCCGTCCATGGACGTGCCTTGCGCGATGGCCTCCGGTCCGGGCCCCGGATGCGCCATGGTGGTCCTGTGGATCTCGAGCCTCGACGAGTACCGCCTGCTGACCTTCCCCACGGTCCTCGGCACCGGCGAGCGCCTCTTTCCCGCCGACAGGCCCACCACTCACCTGGAGTGCCTCTCGGCGGAGCGGTCGGGTGCGGCTCCTGACGCGGTACCGGAGGGTGCGGGGCTGACTCGACCGCCGGCTGGGCTCGAACAAGCGGTACCCGGCCCCGAGCCGGGTCCTACGCCCCCTGCCCGCCGACCAGCGCGGTCGCCTCCTCGCGGGCGTACCCGATCGGGTCGGTGAAGACGCGCAGCCCGTGGGCGACCATCGCGCCCTCGTGCAGCAGCATGAGCGTGCGGGCCTGCTCCGGGGCCAGGTCGGTGAAGAGGCGGAGCATCCACTGCTTCTGGCCGGCGATGACGGCGTACGCCGGGTGGGCGGGGTCGCTGATCTCGGCGTGGGCGTTGACCATGGCGCACCCCTTGGGGCTGCTGTCGTCCATCCATTCCCGGGAGGCGTCGAACACCGCGCGGACCCGCTCGACGGCCCCCGGCCCGGCCGCCTCCAGCCGCTCCATGACATACGCCCGCCAGCGCTCGTCCCGGGCGGCGAGGTACTCCACGACGATCTGCTCCTTGGAGCCGAACCGGTCGTAGAGCGTCTTCTTGGTCACCCCGGCCTCGGCGGCGATCAGGTCCACGCCGACCGCGTGGATGCCGCGCTCGTAGAACAGCCGGGACGCCGCCGCGAGGGCGCGCCGCGCACCCGGGGTCATGCCGACCCGCCGTACCTGCCCTGAACCGCCACCGTTGTCTCCCACCCTCCCGACTATACCGATCTGTATAGTGGTGGCCGCAAGGAGGTATACAGATCTGTCTAGTCACGGGTGGTGACCCCCATGAACGTCCTGCTCTCCGCCGCCTTCGTCGTGTGCTGGAGCTCGGGATTCGTCGGCGCCAAGCTGGGCACGCAGGACGCCGGTGCGACGACACTCCTGATGTGGCGCTTCCTGCCGCTGGCGGCCGTCCTGGTCGTGTTCACGGTCCACCGGGCCCGGGCTTCATGGCGCGCCCTGGCGCCCCGCGACCTCGCCCGCCAGACCCTGATCGGACTGCTCTCCCAGAGCGGCTACCTGCTCACCGTCTACTACGCCATCCAGCTCGGCGTCTCCAGCGGTACGACGGCCCTGATCGACGGCACCCAGCCGCTGGTCGCGGGAGCGCTCGCCGGCCCGCTGCTGCGCGAGCACGTCTCGCCCCGGCAGTGGCTTGGCCTGTGCCTGGGTCTCGGCGGAGTCGCCCTGGTCACCACGGCCGACGCGGCGGCGACGACGGGGGTGGCCTGGTGGACCTACCTGGTCCCGTTCGCCGGGATGCTCTCGCTGGTCGCGGCCACCTTCCTCGACCGGCGCTCCCGCACCGAGGTGGCCCCGGCGGTGTCGATGACGGTCCACTGCGCCACCAGCGCCGTCGTCTTCACGACCGCCGCCCTCGCCACCGGCACCGCGACCCCGCCCACCACCGGCTCCTTCTGGCTGGCCACGCTCTGGCTCGTGACCCTCTCCACCTTCGGCGGCTACGGCCTGTACTGGCTCGTCCTCCAGCGCTCCGGAGTCACCGAGGTCAACACCCTCATGTTCCTCATGGCCCCGGTCACGGCCGTCTGGGGAGCGTTGATGTTCGGCGAGCCCTTCACCACGCAGACCGGGGTGGGCCTGGCGGTCGCCTTGGGGGCGGTGGCGGTGGTGCGCGGGCCGAACTCCCGCAGGACGGAGGCGCAGTCGGAGGCGCAGTCGGAGGCGGAGGCCGAGGTCGCCGGTCAATGAAGGGTGGGCCGGTGGATGAGCTCCTGGATGTCATCGCGCCCGACGCGGCAGTGGTGATCCCGGACAGAAACGAACACTCGTCAGCCAAGGCTGACGAGTGTTTCGCGGGCTGCGACCTGTGGGTCAGGTGAGGAGGTACGCCTTCAGGATCGTCGCCGCGTAGGTGTTGCCCTCCTTGTCGGTCAGGGTCGTCTTGAAGGAGACCGAGTGGGCCTTGGCCGGGTGGTTCAGGACAAGGGTCTTCTTGCCGTGGTAGGTGGCTACGCGGGCGGCGGACCAGGTCGCTCCGGCGTCGTAGGAGACCTTCACCACCAGGGACTTCAGGTGCTTGGCGGCCGGGCCCTCGATGGACAGCGGGACCGTGGTGCGGTGGCCGGAGGCGGCCGTGCCGGTCAGGGTGAGGGCGGGATGGAAGCGGACGGTGGACAGGGGCAGGAGGGCGGAGGTGTCGGAGGGTTGTGACGTGCGCTTCGAGGTGAAGGTCCAGGCCGCGGTCAAGCGGCTGGTGGTGCCGGCCACCGTGGCCGGGCGGGTCAGGTCCGTGCGGATCGTGTAACGGGCTGGGCCGGCCGGGAGGTTGTCGACGGTCTGGCAGAGGTCGCCGTCGTTGTCGAGGAGCGTGCTGCCGCCCGCCGTGACCGTCGTGTGCCGGGTGGCCACGGAGTACGCCGGGTGGCCGGCGCCGTCGGCCAGGTCGGGGACGCACAGGTCGAGCGTGTCGCCGCTGCGCCGCGCGCCGTACGCGCCGCCGACGAGCGGGCTGAAGACGCCCACGTTGTACGTCGACTCGTACGTCCGGCCCGCCCGGTAGGACACCGGGCTCTTCACGTCGTAGAACAGGTCGTAATAGTCCCCGGAGGCGCTCGGCTGGCCGAGGCCGACCGTCCAGCGGAAGCCCTTGGGCGTGGTGACGTAGGTCTTCACCGTCGCCGGAAGCGGGAACGGGGCGCTCACCGTGCCCGACAGGGAGGGTCCTTGCCACACGGGGTTGACGATGCCCTTGCGGTGGGCGACGGAGGAGCCGAAGTGCTGCTTCACCAGGGCGAGTTCGCTCATGCGTGCCGTGTGCCGATAGCCGGTGGGGAAGCGGTCGGGCAGGTTGTAGAGGAGGTTGTAGGTGGTGCTGCCCTTCTGCCACAGACCGCTGATCTGCGTGCTGACCTTCCCGGGCGCCGCGGCCGGCCCCAGCGTCGCGGTGCGCACATTCGTGAGCGTGCCCCAGATCAGACTCGAGTTGTGCGCCTCTCTTCCGGCGCCCATGACGAAGTTGATCCGGCCGTCCCCCATCTTCCCGCTACCCCTCGGCGGAGTGATTTCGACCGGTCTGGCCTTGCGGGCGTCGAAGGTGACCGTCGTGTCCCTGGTGATCGAGAGCTTCGGCCGGACGAGGGCCGTGGCGGCCTCGGCTCCACCTTCGGCTGCGTACATCACCGTGTTGACGACGAAGTCACCACGGGGGACGCGCACCCTGTAGACGCCCTTGGCGATCTGCTGCGAGTCGTCCAGGGGCGTGATCAAGTAGTCGCCCGAGTGGCTGTAGATCTCGGTCAGCGGCGAGCTGACGGGTTTTCCGCCGCGGTCCAGGAACTTCAGGGTCAGATCGTGTGCCTCGGCCTCGCGTACGACGCCGAAAGCCGTCCGTACGACCGTTTCGGTGCCCGGCTCGGTGGCGATGACCGCGCCCGAGTACGCGCCGTCCGCCGCCTCGGTGCGGGTGTCCGCGGTGAGGTCTACGCTCGCGGTGCCGCCCGCGGGGACGGTGAGGTGCGGGGCGCTGAGCCTGAACATGCCCTCGGGCGCGGTCTGCCCGGACGGGCCGGTCGCGGTGGCGGCGAGGTCCAGGGTGACCGGAGAGTCGCCGTCGTTGCGGTAGGTGACGCGCCGGGTGAGGGGCTGGTCGTCGGAGTGGGGCCACTGCTGCTCGCCGAAGGACACCGAGGTCTGCTCGCTCACCACGGTCTGGGTGAGCGCCCGCGCCACGGCGACCCGGCCGGTGCCCTGCCGGTAGCCGGTCAGGCCGGCCGTGGGGGCGGCGGAGGCGGTCAGTGCCTGCTTGATCCGCTCACCCGTCCAGTCGGGGTGCCGCTGTGCCAGGATCGCGGCGGCCCCCGCGACATGCGGCGTCGCCATCGACGTACCGGACATGGAGACGTAGCCGTCAGCCGCCGGGTCGCCCAGTTCACCGTGCGCCGCCTTCGCCGAGACGATGTCCACGCCCGGCGCGGTGAGGTCGGGCTTCAGCGCGCTGTCGGCGGTCGGGCCGGTGCTGGAGAACTCGGCGACAGCGTCCTTGCCGTCGACCGCGCCCACCGCGAGCGCGGACTCCGCCGTGCCCGGGGAGCTGAGAGTCCCGGGCCCGGGACCGTCGTTGCCCGCCGCGGCGACGGTGAGCATGCCGGTGCTCCTGGCGAGGGCGTTCACGGCCGTCTCGACCGGGTCGTTCCCCGGGCTGTCGGGCTGGCCGAGGCTGAGGTTGGCCACCTTCGCGCCCTGCGCTGCGGCCCACTCCAGGCCGGCGATGACGCCGGAAGTGCTGCCCTGGCCGCTGTCGTCCAGCACCTTGGCGTTGAGGATCTCTGCGCCGGGCGCGACGCCCCTGTACAGGCCGCCGGATCTGGCTCCCGAGCCGGCCACGGTCGCCGCGACATGCGTGCCGTGGCCGAGACGGTCGTCCGTGCTGCCGCTGCCGCTGAAGTCCTTCGACTCCGTGACCACCGAGGCGAGGTCCGGGTGCGTGGTGTCGACGCCCGAGTCGAGGACGGCGACCTTGACGCCCTTGCCGTCGTACCCGGCGGCCCAGGCGCCGGGCGCGCCGATCTGTGTGACGTTGCCGCTGGCCTCCCCCTGCACCGACCGCGCCGTGAACCGGCCGTCCAGCCAGACCCGGGCGACTCCCGGGGCGGAGGTGAGTTCATGCCAGGCGTCGCCGGCCTTGGCCTTGGGCACGGTGAGCGCGGCGCCGCCCACGCTGGGCAGGCTCCGGCGTACGGTGACGTGCGCGTCCGCCACCAGCGACCTCTGGGTCTCTTTGCGCCGGGCGCCCTTGCCGTCGTACGACACGATGAGCGGGAGTGCGCTGCGCCGGGTGTCGTCGTATCCGGCGCGGGTCAGGGCGTTGACGTCGAACAGCCGCTTGTCCAGCGTGCCTTGGCCGATGCGGGCGGCGGCGTCGGCCGGCAGGACGTACTGCTCGCCGCCGAAGCGCCGCACGGACACCGGGACGTTCTCGCGTCCCGGCGCCTGCTGTACGCCGGTCACCCGGCCCCGGGCGTCGATCTGGACCCGGTCGCCGGTGATCAGGGTGACGAACCGGGCGGGTGATCCGGCGCCCGTCGGTGCGGCGGTGGCCGCACCGACGGCTCGCGCGCCGAACTCGGAGGCGGTGCCCGCGTCCGCGGTGCGCAGTCCGAGTCCGGTGCCGGTGTCGGCTACTGAGATGCCGGTCGTCAGTCCTGCGAGGAGCAGGGCGGCCAGTGCCGCCGGTGAGGATCGGATGCGCATCAGCGGGCCTGCCCGGGGACCTGCTTGCTGGCGTCGACGATGGCGCGCTGGGTGATGGCGCTGGTGAAGGTGACGGTGCCGACCTTGAAGGGGCTGTCTGCCACCTTGTTGACCACGACGTTGCGTTCGCCGAGGAACTGCAGGGTCTTCTTGTCGAAGATCCACTCGGTGCGCTCGCCGGTGTCGTCGTTCTGGCGGGCGATGGCGACGCCGTGACGGCCGGTGGCGTCGACCGCGTCGTCCACGGCTACGACGCCGGGGATTTTGGCTGCGGCCTTGTAGAGGGTGGCGGTGAGGTCGGCGGGCGGGTAGCTCTCGGTCAGCAGGTCACCGATGGCGACGAAGGCCGCCTGGTCGCGGGGTACTTCGGGGTCCCGGACGGCGTCGGAGTCGCGGTAGATGCGCTGCAGCAGCTGGGTGGGGTCGGTGGGCAGCTTGGCCAGGGCGTTGTAGGCGGAGTCGAGCGGGGTGTCGCTGGAGAGGGTGATGCCCTTGTCGCTGGTCTCGCCCGCTTCGATCAGCCAGCCGTTCTTGCCGTCGAGGGAGTTCCAGATTTGGCGGGAGTGCAGCTTCTGGCTGACCACGGTGGTGTTGTTGTCGACGGTGTGGGGGTAGGTGCTGGCCACCTTCGAGGCGATGTAGACGAACTGGCCGGCGTGCGGGGTGGGTCCGGAGACGTCGGCGGCGGCCAGGGAGATGCGGTCCAGGAGCTGGGGGGCGCCCTTGGCGTCGGCGGTGCCGACCTGGGTGGTCAGTGCGGGGCCGGTGGCCGAGGTGTCCGTGCCGCCGTTCCCGTTGCCGCCCGACAGGGCGAGGCCGGTCACGACCGCGCCGGCCAGGGCGAAGGCCGTGGCGGGCAGCAGGATCGCACGGCGCAGGAACGGGTTGCGGGGACGCGCGGTGCCGGTCGGGCGGCTGTCGGTGGGGGTGGTGCGGAGGTCGTCGTGGATCTGGGTCATCATCTGCTCCTTGTGGAACTGGTGGCGGCCCGCCGGCAGGTCCCGTGTGACGCCGGGCAGGAGGTACTGGGTCTGCGTCCACTCGGCCGGGTGCGGCTGGGAGGGGCTGGCGTTCACCGGTGTCCTTTCTGTGCGGACCGGATCACGTATCCGCGATCACCTGTTATCTGCCGGTTGGTGGCGGTGGGTTCCCGTTTTTCTCCGAGCAGTTCCGCGTTCTTTTTCCTGAGGAGTTCCGCGTCGGTGAGTTTGCGGAGCCTGCCGCGGGCGCGGGAGAGCCGGGAGCGGACGGTGCCGGCGGGGATGCCGAGGGCGAGGGCGGCCTCGGCGTACTCCATGCCCTCCCACAGACACAGCGTCAAAACCTCGCGTTCGGGGCGTTTGAGGAGGCTGAGCGCGGTGAGGGTGGCGGCGATCCGACGCCGGTCGCCAAGCCGTCCAGCGCTCTCCTCGGCGTGGTCCTCGACCTGCGCCTGGGCGGCGCCCGCGGCTGCCGCCGCCTGGGCCGCGTTGCGGTAGCGCCGGTTGCCGCGGTACTGGGAACGGGCGACATTGGTCGCGATACCCAGAAGCCACGGCCGCAGCGAACCCCCGTCGGTCTCCACCGACGCACGGCGCCGCCACGCCTGCATGAACGTCGTCGACATGACGTCCTCGGCCGCGGACCAGTCCGCGGTCAGCCGGAAAGCGTGGTTGTACACCGCGCGGGCGTATGCGTCGAAGAGTTCGGCGAAGGCGTCCGGATCCCCAGCACGCACCCGGGTTCGCATATCTGTGGTCACGCCCTGAACTGCCTGTGTAGGCGGGCGAGTTCCAGTGCCCTACGTCACACTCTTGAGCCAGGACAGCCAGTGTTCGACGCGGGTGCGGATTTCGCGGTGCCCGGCGTTGTAGTCGCGTTCACCCCGGCGCTCCTCACCCGTCTCGGCGGGATCGGCGTCGTCGGGGTTGGATAATGTTCAGGGATGTATCGCTGGAACGAGCGTGGTCTGATCCCGACGCCCAGAGCCTGGCGGGAAGCGTTCATCGACCTGCACGGCGAGAGCCGGGTCACCCTTACGGATGCCGGCCCGTGGGCGGGTCGGCTGGAGTGGCAGCGGTCACGGTCGTACGGCATCGCGCTCTGCGGCAACGTACGCGAGGAGTTCGTGCGGGAGCGGCGGCACATCCGGACAGACCCGCGCGGAGCGTTCGAGCTACTGGTGCCGACCGCCGGGAGCGCCCAGGTGGAGCAGGCCGCGGGCGCGGGCGAGATCCGGCCGGGCACTCTCGCGCTGTGCGACGTGGACCGCCCGTTGACCTTCACCCACGGCGAGGAATTCCAGTCGGTCGCGCTGATCGTCCCCGGTGAGGCGATCCACCGCCGTAATCCCGCCGCGGCCCGGGATCCGCAGGTCTTCGACGGCACCGTGGGGCTCGGCCGGCTGATCCGGCAGACGGTGCTCACCCTCCAACAGGAGCGGGAACACTTTTCCGAGGCAACCTTCGACATCGCCTGCGACCAGTTGCTCGACCTGCTCTGCCTGGCCGCTGAAGGCGCCGGCGACTCGGCGCCGGCCGCCCAGCGAAGAGAGGTCGAGGCGCAGGTGAGGCAGTACGTCCGCCGTCACGCCGCCGACCCCGACCTCTCCATCACCGGCATCGCCCGGGCCCTGGGTTGGTCGGCGCGATATCTGCAAGACGTGCTGCAAGCCGCCGGCACCACCTCTCGTGAGCTGATCCGCTCGGAGCGGCTACGGCTGGCCCGGACCCGGTTGGCCGGTTCAGCGTGGGACAACCGGTCGATCGCGC
>NZ_JBHVYZ010000019.1:129547-131651 GCF_042880295.1 Streptomyces sp. NPDC058307 | reverse complement strand
GTCCTGGGCGGGCTACGGCTATCCGCAGCCCGCCCAGGCCCCGCGCCCGGGCGGCGGCCCGGTCGGCGCGCCCGCGCCGGGCTCCCGCACCCGCCACTGGATCGAGATCAACGGCACCCGCCATCAGATCTCCCGCGCCACGCTGGTGCTGGGCCGCAGCACCGAAGCCGACGTGCGGATCGACGACCCCGGCGTCTCGCGCCGGCACTGTGAGATCCGGACCGGAACGCCCTCGACGATCCAGGATCTCGGGTCCACCAACGGCATCGTGGTGGACGGGCAGCACACCACCCGCGCTACGCTCCGCGACGGCTCGCGGATCGTCGTGGGCAGTACCACCATCATTTACCGGCAAGCCGAAGGGTGAAGCGGGGGCAATGTCAGAGCTGACCCTCACGGTCATGCGGTTGGGTTTCCTGGCCGTACTGTGGCTGTTCGTGATCGTGGCCGTGCAGGTCATCCGCAGCGACCTGTTCGGTACGCGCGTCACCCAGCGCGGCTCGCGCCGGGAGGCAGGCCGGGCCCAGCAGGCCCAGCGCCAGGCGCCCCCGCAGCAGCGCCAGCAGCCGGCCACCGGGGGCCGCCAGCGCCGTAACGCCCCCACCAAGCTCGTCGTGTCCGAGGGCACCCTCACCGGCACCACCGTCGCGCTCCAGGGGCAGACCATCACCCTGGGCCGGGCGCACGACAGCACCATCGTGCTGGACGACGACTACGCCTCCAGCCGCCATGCCAGGATCTATCCGGACCGCGACGGCCAGTGGATCGTCGAGGACCTGGGCTCCACCAACGGCACGTATCTCGACCGGACACGGCTGACGACCCCGACACCGATTCCGCTGGGCGCGCCGATCCGCATCGGCAAGACCGTCATCGAGCTGCGGAAGTAGTGCTACATCATGAATAGGCGCGAGCGGAGCGAGCACGCGGCGTGGGCCCCCACCCCGGGCCCCGGCGCGCTCCCGACCGGAGGGTGGGCACCGTGCGGATGTACCCGGAGCCGACGGGCGAGGTGCGCATGAGTCTGTCACTGCGCTTCGCCGCCGGATCGCACAAAGGCATGATCCGGGAGGGCAACGAGGACTCCGGATACGCCGGCCCCCGCCTGCTCGCCATCGCCGACGGCATGGGCGGCGCCGCCGCCGGCGAGGTCGCCTCCTCCGAGGCCATCTCCACCATCGTCGCCCTCGACGACGACGTCCCCGGCTCCGACGTCCTGACCTCGCTCGGCGTGGCCGTCCAGCGCGCCAACGACCAGCTGCGCTCCATGGTCGAGGAGGACCCCCAGCTCGAAGGCATGGGGACCACGCTGACCGCCCTGCTGTGGACGGGCCAGCGCCTCGGCCTCGTGCACGTCGGCGACTCGCGCGCGTACCTGCTGCGCGACGGCGTCCTCACCCAGATCACCCAGGACCACACCTGGGTGCAGCGCCTGGTCGACGAGGGCCGCATCACCGAGGAAGAGGCCACCACCCACCCCCAACGCTCCCTGCTGATGCGGGCGTTGGGCAGCGGCGAACACGTCGAGCCCGACCTGTCCATCCGTGAGGTCCGTGCCGGCGACCGCTATCTGATCTGCTCCGACGGCCTCTCCGGCGTTGTCTCCCACCAGACGCTCGAGGAGACCCTCGCCAGCTACCAGGGCCCCCAGGAGACCGTGCAGGACCTCATCCAGCTCGCGCTGCGCGGCGGCGGCCCCGACAACATCACGGTCATCGTCGCCGATGTCCTCGACCTGGACACCGGGGACACCCTCGCCGGGCAGCTCTCCGACACCCCGGTCGTGGTCGGCGCGGTCGCGGAGAACCAGCACCAGCTGCACGACAACGGCATCATGCAGACCCCCGCGGGCCGCGCCTCCGGGCTCGGCCGCCAGGGCCAGGGGCAGGGCGGGGGCGGCGAGTTCGGGCCGCCCGGCTCCTCCGACACCACCGGCTACATCCCCGCGGGCAGCTTCGGCGACTACTCCGACGACGACTTCGTCAAGCCCCGCAAGGGCCGCAGGTGGCTGAAGAGATCCTTCTACTCGGTCCTCGCGCTCGCCGTCATCGGCGGCGGCCTGTACGGCGGCTGGCGCTGGACGCAGACCCAGTACTACGTCGGC
>NZ_JBHVYZ010000019.1:110601-129449 GCF_042880295.1 Streptomyces sp. NPDC058307 | reverse complement strand
TTCGGCGGCGGCCTGTACGGCGGCTGGCGCTGGACGCAGACCCAGTACTACGTCGGCGTCAACGACAAGCACGTGGCGCTGTACCGGGGCATCAGCCAGGACCTGGCCTGGGTCTCGCTCTCCAAGGTGTCCAAGGACCACCCCGAGATCGAACTCAAGTACCTGCCTCCGTACCAGCAGAAGTCCGTCGAGAGCACCATCGCCGAGGGCGACCTGAAGACGGCCCAGAAGAAGATCGACGAACTGGGCGTCCAGGCCTCCGCGTGCAAGAAGCAGGCCGCCGCGCAGGCCACGGAGAGCAAGAAGAACTCCAAGACGGGCGAGGGCGAAGCCGGCGGCACCACGGGAACCACCCGGTCCTCCCTGACGTCAAAGGCCACACCGACCCCGACGAGCACGACCTCCCCGTCCCCGAACGCTTCCGCATCCCCGACGCCCACTCCCACCCCCGGCCCCACCCTCTCGGACGAGGAGAAGCAGGTCGTCGGGAACTGCGGTACGCAGTAGGCACGCCGTGAGAGGCCCTGTCACACGATGAGCAGCAGTACTTCGAACACGTCGACGCACCACACGTCCACGATCGGCGCGATCGGCGCACCCAGCCGCCGCAACACCGAGCTGGCGCTGCTGGTGTTCGCCGTCCTGATCCCGGTCTTCGCGTACGCCAACGTGGGCCTGGCCATCAACGACCAGGTCCCCACCGGGCTGCTCAGCTACGGCCTGGGCCTCGGTCTGCTGGCCGGCGTCGCCCATCTCGTCGTACGCAAGTTCGCCCCGTACGCGGACCCGCTGATGCTGCCCCTGGCCACCCTGCTCAACGGCCTCGGACTCGTCGCCATCTGGCGCCTCGACCAGTCCAAGCTGCTCCAGCAGATCGGCCAGGCCGGCGGCAAGGCGACCAACCAGCTGATCTACACGGCGATGGGCATCGCCCTGTTCGCCGTCGTCCTGATCTTCCTCAAGGACCACCGGGTCCTGCAGCGCTACACCTACATCTCCATGGTCGGCGCCCTGGTCCTGCTGCTCCTCCCGCTGGTCCCGGGCCTCGGCGCCAACATCACCTACGGCGCCAAGATCTGGATCAAGGTAGGCAGCTTCACCATCCAGCCAGGCGAGTTCGCCAAGATCGTCCTCGCGATCTTCTTCGCCGGCTACCTCATGGTCAAACGGGACGCGCTCGCCCTCGCCAGCCGCCGCTTCATGGGCCTGTACCTGCCGCGCGGCCGCGACCTCGGCCCGATCATCGTCGTCTGGATGATCTCGATCCTCATCCTGGTGTTCGAGACCGACCTCGGTACCTCGCTGCTGTTCTTCGGAATGTTCATCATCATGCTGTACGTCGCCACCGAGCGGACCAGCTGGATCGTCTTCGGTCTGCTGATGTCCGCCGCCGGCGCCGTCGGCGTGGCCAGCTTCGAACCGCACGTCCAGACCCGCGTCCAGGCCTGGCTCGACCCGATGCACGAGTACCTGCTCAGCCGCAACGGCAGCAACGACGGCCTCGTCCACTCCGAGCAGGCCATGCAGGCCCTGTGGGCCTTCGGCTCCGGCGGCACCCTCGGCGCCGGCTGGGGACAGGGCCACTCCGAGCTGATCCGCTTCGCCGCCAATTCCGACTTCATCCTCGCCACTTTCGGCGAGGAACTGGGCCTGGCCGGCCTCATGGCGATCCTGCTGATCTACGGCCTGATCGTGGAGCGCGGCGTCCGCACCGCCCTCGCCGCCCGCGACCCCTTCGGCAAGCTCCTCGCCATCGGCCTGTCCGGCGCCTTCGCGCTCCAGGTCTTCGTGGTGGCCGGCGGCGTGATGGGCCTGATCCCGCTGACCGGTATGACGATGCCCTTCCTGGCGTACGGCGGTTCCTCCGTCATCGCCAACTGGGCCCTGATCGGCATCCTGGTCAGGATCAGCGACACCGCACGCCGTCCGGCACCCGCCCCCGCCCCCAGCCCCGACGCCGAGATGACCCAGGTGGTCCGCCCGTCATGAACAAGCCCCTGCGCCGGATCGCGATCTTCTGCGGCCTCCTGGTCCTGGCCCTGCTCATCCGCGACAACTGGCTCCAGTACGTCAAGGCCGACAGCCTCAGGGAGGACCCGGACAACCGCCGGGTGCTCATCGCGCGGTACGCCACGCCCCGCGGCGACATCATCGTCGACGGCAAGGCCATCACCGGGCACGCCGAGACGACCTCGGGCGACTTCAAGTACAAGCGCACCTACAAGGACGGCGCGATGTGGGCGCCCGTCACGGGCTTCGTCTCGCAGTCCTACGGCGCCACCCAGCTGGAGTCCCTCGAGGACGGCATCCTCACCGGCAACGACGACCGGCTCTTCTTCCGCAACACCCTCGACATGCTCACCGGCAAGCCGAAGGAAGGCGGCAACGTCGTCACCACCCTCAACGCCGCCGCCCAGAAGGCCGCCTACAACGGCCTGAAGAAGCAGGGCGGCAAGGGCGCGGTCGCCGCCATCGAGCCCTCCACCGGCAAGATCCTGGCCCTGGCCTCCTACCCGTCGTACGACCCCTCGACGATCGCCGGCGGCAGCGACGCCGACGCGGAGGCCTGGAAGAAGCTCGACAAGAAGAACAACCCCGACGACCCGATGCTCAACCGGGCGCTGCGCGAGGTCTACCCGCCCGGCTCCACCTTCAAGGTCATCACCGCGGCCGCGGCGCTGGAGAACGGCCTGTACAAGACGGCCGACGAGAAGACCGACTCCCCGCTGCCGTGGACCATGCCGGGCACCACGACCCAGCTGAAGAACGAGGGCACCATCCCCTGCAGGAACGCCACCCTGCGTACCGCCCTCCAGTACTCCTGCAACACCGTCTTCGGCAAGGTCGGCTCCGACCTCGGCAACGACAAGATGCTCGAAGAGGCCAAGAAGTTCGGCTTCACCGAGGAGCAGTTCACGCCGGTCCGCTCCAGCGCACCCGTCTTCTCCGACAACATGAACCCCTCGCAGACCGCGCTCTCCTCCATCGGCCAGTACAACACCGCCGCGACCCCGCTCCAGATGGCCATGGTCGCCTCGGCCGTCGCCAACAACGGCACCCTGATGAAGCCGTACATGGTCGACTCCCTCCAGGCCCCGAACGTGGACGTCCTGGAGAAGACCCAGCCGGAGAAGATGAGCGAGCCGCTGTCTGCGGAGAACGCGCAGATCCTCCAGTCGATGATGGAGACGGTCGTCCAGAAGGGCACCGGCACGACGGCGCAGATCCCGAACGTCACCGTCGGCGGCAAGACCGGTACCGCCCAGCACGGCGAGAACAACAGCAAGAACCCGTACGCCTGGTTCATCTCGTACGCCAAGGTCGGCGACAGCGCGCCGGTCGCCGTGGCCGTCGTCGTCCAGGACGACAACGCGGTCCGCGAGAACATCTCCGGCAGCGGTCTCGCGGCGCCCATCGCCAAGAGCGTCATGGAGGCGGTCATCGACTCCAAGAAGTGACCCCGCTCACGTCGCCTTCACATCGGTGCACGTTGCGATACCGGTCCTGTATCGGGTGACGCACTTGGCCAGGTCACACAAAGCTAGCCGGGTACGGTAGGCCCGGAGTGCAGCCTCCGACGGCACACACGTGCCGGTCGGGACCGACGGAGAGGGCTGGTAGGAAGCTATGGAAGAGCCGCGTCGCCTCGGCGGCCGGTACGAGCTGGGCCAGGTGCTCGGCCGTGGTGGCATGGCGGAGGTCTACCTCGCCATGGACACGCGCCTCGGCCGCACGGTGGCGGTGAAGACGCTGCGCGCGGACCTCGCGCGTGACCCGTCCTTCCAGGCCCGGTTCCGCCGGGAGGCCCAGTCGGCCGCCTCGCTCAACCATCCCGCGATCGTGGCGGTCTACGACACGGGCGAGGACTACATCGACGGGGTCTCGATCCCGTACATCGTCATGGAGTACGTCGACGGCTCCACGCTCCGCGAACTGCTGCACTCCGGCCGCAAGCTGCTGCCCGAGCGCTCCCTGGAGATGACCATCGGGATCCTCCAGGCACTGGAGTACTCCCACCGCAGCGGCATCGTCCACCGCGACATCAAGCCGGCCAACGTGATGCTCACGCGCAACGGCCAGGTCAAGGTGATGGACTTCGGCATCGCCCGCGCCATGGGCGACTCCGGCATGACGATGACGCAGACCTCCGCGGTCATCGGAACCGCCCAGTACCTCTCGCCCGAGCAGGCGAAGGGCGAGCAGGTCGACGCGCGCTCGGACCTCTACTCCACCGGCTGCCTCCTGTACGAGCTGCTCACGGTCCGGCCGCCCTTCGTGGGCGACTCCCCGGTGGCCGTCGCCTACCAGCACGTACGGGAAGAGGCGCAGCCCCCGTCGGTGTTCGACCCCGAGATCACGCCCGAGATGGACGCCATCGTCCTCAAGGCCCTGGTCAAGGACCCCAACTACCGCTACCAGTCGGCCGACGAGATGCGCGCCGACATCGAGGCCTGCCTCGACGGCCAGCCGGTCGCGGCCACCGCGGCGATGGGCTCCGTGGGCTACGGCGGCTACCCGGACGACCAGCCGACCACGGCCCTGCGCGCCGACGGCGGCGCCACCACCATGCTGCCGCCGATGAACGGGGACGACGGTGGCTTCGGCTACGACGACCGCCCCGACCGGCGCCGCCAGAAGAAGTCGAACACCTCGACGATCCTCCTTGTGGTGGCGGGCATCCTGGTGCTCGTCGGCGCGATCCTGATCGGCAAGTGGATCTTCAGCGGCAGCGGTGCGGGCAACGACCAGGTGACCGTGCCGAACCTCGTCAACCAGTCTCAGGGCGACGCCACGAGTCAGCTGGGCAACGTCGACCTGAAGCTCGGCCAGATCACCCAGAAGCCGTGCGAGAACACGGCCAAGGGCAACATCTGCGAGCAGAACCCGACGTTCGGCACCAAGGTCGACAAGAACACCGCCGTCAGTATCGTGGTGTCCACCGGCGCGCCGAAGGTGGCCGTACCCAGTGTCCTCGGCCTGGACGTCGACAAGGCCACGCAGACGCTGGAGGACGACAAATACCAGTTCGTCGTCAAGACCAAGAAGGAGGTGTCCACCGAGAAGGCGGGCACCGTCCTGAACCAGGACCCGGAGCTCGGCGCGGAGGTGGAGAAGGGTTCCACCGTCACCCTCACCATCGCCAAGGCCGAGGTGAAGTCGACGGTCCCGGACGTCATCGACCAGTCCTGTGAGAACGCCAGGGCACAGATGCAGGCCAACAACCTCGTCGGCAACTGCACCCAGGTGGACACCGACGACACCAGCAAGATCGGCAAGGTCATCTCGACCACGCCGCAGGCCGGCACCCAGCTCGACAAGAACTCGTCGGTGGACATCCAGATCGGCAAGCCGAAGGACAAGGTCGAGGTTCCGGACGTCAGGGGCCGCACGGTCGCGCAGGCCAAGCAGATCCTGAACAACGCCGGCTTCACGAACATCCAGTTCGCCAACGGCAGCGACCCGAGCGACACCGCCCTCGTGGCCCAGCAGGACCCGGGCGGGGGCAACGAGGTCGACGACCCGGGCAGCACGAAGATCACCCTGCAGACCGTGAGCGTCGGTAACGGCAACAACAACGGCGGCAACAACGGCGGAGGCTTCTTCGGAGGCGGAACCGGCTAGCCGCACGGAGAACCCCGCACACAGACAAGCCCCGCCGCCCCTCACAGGGTGCCGGGGCTTCGTCATGGCGACCCGCGTCCGTCCGTCGACGTGTTCGCATACCGATCGTGTCTTCCTATATGACGACTCGTTGATCCATTCGGGTGGGGTGCCGAAGCTCTGCCCTGGCCATGGAGCCATCCCCAACCGGAAGGGCAGAACATGATCAACGAATCGGTACTGCTGGAATCCAAGACCCTGCGCACAGCGTGCTGGAGCGCACGGACGTACTCGACAGGGTCAAGGCACTGTCACTGCTGCCGGACGGGATGCATGTGACGACGGCGATGGTGGCGACGTACTTCGGCGTCACGGTCGAGGCGATCCGCCAGCTCAAGGCACGCCACAACGAGGAACTGTCGTGCAACGGCATGCTGACGCTACGGGGCGATCAGCTCGCAGAATTTAAGCGTGACACCTTGTCACGCTATCCGGGAGGTCATCCACAGCCTCGATCGAGCCTCACTCTCTACTCACGCCGAGCCGTCCTCAACGTCGCCATGCTCCTCCGCGACAGCGAAGTCGCACGTCAGGTGCGTGTGTACCTCCTCGACATGGAGTACCTGGCACGTACACAGCCTGTGGAAAACCCGGCCTCCACAGACACCGCCTCGCTCGACGACCGCATCGACCAACGCATCACCCACATCCTCGGCAAGACCGTCGTGCCGATGTTCAACGCCCTGATCGAGACATCGGGCGAGCACCGCAGGGAGTTGGTCGCCCTGCGGGCAGGAGTCCAGCGCATCGAACGACGCCTCCACCAGCACCACACCCGCCTGCAACGACTCGAAGGCGTACGGGACGACCGGCCCACCGTCGGAGTCATGGCCGCCATGGACGCCATGAACGGCCGCAGGTTCGAGCACCACATCGCCAAACTGCTGCGCCGGGACGGCTGCACCAACGTCGTCGTACAGGGCGGTCGCGGGGACCGGGGTGTCGACATCATCGGGCTCACTGCCGCCGGACAACGCCTCGTGGTGCAGTGCAAGCGGTTCGCGCCCTACCTCAACATCACCAGCCCGGAGGTCCAGAAGTTCGTCGGGGCGGCGAAGGTGCTCCACAACGCGGATGTGGCTCTCTACGTGGCGACCTGCCCGTTCACCCCTGAGGCCCTGAACATCGCCGCCGAGACCGGGATCACCGTCGTACACCGTGGGCAGCTGGAGCAGTGGAGCGCCGGGGAACCGCTGGAAGTCCTGGAGTAGACGCGGCCTGACGCAAAGAGGCCCGAAGCCGCAAGAGAAAGTTGCGGCTTCGGGCCTTCGCCATGCTAGGTGACTGAGCTCCTTCAAGGAGCTCAGTCAGCGCAGTTCCTTCGGCAGCGTCCGCTCGCTGTCCACCTTCTCGGTACGGACCAGCTCGCCCCACACCACATACCGATACCGCGACGTGTACACCGGCGTGCACGTCGTCAGCGTGATGTAGTGGCCGGCCTTCTTCCTGCCGGACTCCTTGGGGATCCGGCCGAGCACCTTGACGTTGTACTTCGAGGTCTCGGGCAGGACGGCGTAGACCTTGTAGACGTACCACTCGTCCTTGGTCTCGAAGACGATCGGGTCGCCCTTCTTGACCTTGTCGATGTTGTGGAACTTCGCGCCGTGGCCGTCGCGGTGCGCGGCGAGGGCGAAGTTGCCGGTCTTGCCGCTGGTGGGGAGCGTGGCCTTGACGGGGTCGGTGTAGTAGCCGGCGACGCCGTCGTTGAGGATCTTCGTCGAGGTGCCCTTCTCGACCAGGACCTCACCGTTCCGCATCGCGGGGACGTGCAGGAAGCCGATGCCGTTCTTGGTGTCCAGCGCGCCGGGACCGCCCGTGGTCCGCTCGGTCCAGGCGTCACGCACCTTGTCGGCCTGTTTGTCCGCCGCCCGGTCGGCGACGACATTCGTCCACCACAACGAGTAGACGACGAACAGGCCGAGTACCAGGCCCGCCGTGATGAGGAGTTCACCGAAGAAGCTGACCGCCATGGCGATCCGGCCGGGGCCGCGGCGGCGCGGCGCGGGGCTGCCGGTGTTCTGCTCTTGCTCTGTGGTCGCTGCCACTGGTCATCTGCCCTTACTGGACGAGCGCATCCGGCTTGCCCTTGCTGCGCGGCCGTTCCTCGACCATCTTGCCCCAGACGATCAAGCGGTACTTGCTGGTGAACTCCGGCGTGCAGGTGGTGAGGGTGATGTAGCGGCCGGCCGTGGTGAACCCGGATCCCTTGGGGACGGGGTCGATCACGCTCGTGTTGCTCGGGGACGTCACCGGCAGGGTCGACGTCATCTTGTAGACGAAGTAGTCGTCCTGCGTCTCGACGACGATCGCGTCACCCGGGCTGAGCCTGTTGATGTAACGGAAGGGCTCGCCGTGGGTGTTGCGGTGCCCGGCGAGAGCGAAGTTGCCGGTCTTGGCGTCGGGCATCGCCGTCTTCAGCGCGCCCTCGCTGTAGTGCCCGACCATGCCCTTGTCGAGGACCTTCTTGTTGCTGACGCCCTCGGCTATCGGCACCACCACGTCCAGCTTGGGAATGTGCAGCAGGGCGAAGCCCTGGCCCGGCTCGAAGGTGCCCGGGGCGCCCTTCCCGCTGGCCCAGTCGTTCTGGAGGCTGCTCGCCTCCTTGTCCGCCTGTGCGTGCGCCCGGACGTTGGTCCACCACAGCTGGTAGCTGACGAACAGCAGCATCAGCACGCCGGTGGTGATGAACACCTCGCCGATCGCCCGGCTCGCGACGACGGCCGCGCCAGGTTTGCGGGCCTTCGCCTGCTTACGGGCCTCGACGCGGGAGAGCGGCTTGCCGTCCGGCGAGTCCGGCGCGCCCTGCTCCGACTGCGCGTCGGGGGCGGCCGTACCGCCATGACGTCCGTGGCGACCCTTGGCGGCCTTTCTGCGGGCCGCGCGGCCGCCCTGCGGGGATCCAGTGGCGGATGTGGCGGAAGAGGCCGCAGAGACGGATATGGAGGGTGGCGGCGGATCGGGTATCCGCAACGCCACCGTCTCGTCATCGGCCGGAGGGACATAGGGCGTCGACGCCCCATCCGCCGAGGACGCGTCTGAAGACGCCCCGCCGAAGGACTCCCGGGCGTAGGGCTCCTGAGCGTAGGGCTCCTGAGCAGACGAACCACCGGCGGGGGGCTCCGCGCCGTAGGACTCCCGGCCGTAGGAATCGCCGCCGTAGGACCCGTACGACGCGTCGCCGTACAAGTCCTCGCGCTCGGGGCGCAGGGCCGTCACGCCGTGGCCCTGCCCACCACCGGGGCGAGCCCCGCCGACCTCGCCACCGCGCCCTGGTCCCCGCACTCCACCAGCCAGTTGGCCAGCATCAGATGCCCGTGTTCCGTCAGCACCGACTCGGGGTGGAACTGCACGCCCTCGACCGGGAGTTCACGGTGCCTCAGCCCCATCACGATCCCGTCCTGCGTCCGCGCGGTGACCTCCAGCTCGGCCGGGACCGTCGCCAGCTCGGCGGCCAGCGAGTGGTAGCGGGTCGCCGTGAAGGGCGTGGGCAGCCCGGCGAAGACCCCGCGGCCCTCGTGCTCGACCAGCGACGTCTTGCCGTGCAGCAGCTCGGGGGCGCGGTCCACGACACCGCCGTACGCCACCTGCATCGACTGCATGCCGAGACAGACGCCGAAGACGGGCACCCCGGTCGCGGCGCAGTGGCGCACCATCTCGATGCAGACCCCGGCCTCCTCCGGTGTGCCGGGCCCGGGCGAGAGCAGGACGCCGTCGAAGCCGTCCTGGGCGTGCGCCGTCGACACCTCGTCGTTGCGCAGCACCTCGCACTCCGCGCCCAGCTGGTACAGGTACTGGACGAGGTTGAAGACGAAGCTGTCGTAGTTGTCGACGACGAGAATGCGCGCGCTCACTGGTTGTCCACCGTCACATCGTTGAAGGGCAGCAGCGGTTCCGCCCACGGGAACACGTACTGGAACAGGACGTAGACCACAGCAACGACCAGCATGAGCGAGAGCAGCGCCCGCACCCATGCGTTCCCCGGCAGATGCCGCCAGATCCAGCCGTACATGCCGTCCCTTCCGTCGCACCACGGCACCCACACACACGCCGTACCGCACCAGACTAACGGCGCAGGGCAACAGGCTTGCCGTCCTCCACAGGCTGTGTGGAGTCCAGGTGCGCCCAGACGATCAGCCGGTGACTGTGTCCCCACTCCGGATCGCACGTGGTCAGCGTGAGATAGCGGCCAGGCCGCGTGTACCCGGATTTACGTGGCACAGGATCGATCACCTCAATGTCGGTGGGCACTGTTTTGTAAGGCCCTTTGTCGATCCGATACGTGAACCAGGTCGTTCCGTCCGTCAGGACCACCGCGTCACCTCGCCGCAGCCTCGGAAAGTCCTTGAAGGGATCCCCGTAGGTGCGCCGGTGCCCGGCCACCGAGAAGTTGCCCCGCTGCCCGAGCCGCGCGGTGTTCGCGTAGTGCCCGAGCCCCTTCTTCAGGGTCCCGACCTCGGTACCTTCGAGAACGGGCTTGTTCCACGTGAAACCAAGCCGCGGGATGTACATGATCGCGAAGGGCTTCCCGCTCCGGTACGGCGCCGGTTCCGCGGGAGAAGCGGACGAGGCGGCGGACGGGGCGGCCGTCGCCTTCGGCTGCCGCACGCTCCCCTGCGCCCACTGGTTCTCCAACTGGTCGATCTGGTCGTCCATGACGGTGTCGGCCTTCACACCGGTCCAGAACAGCACATAGACGACGAACAACACGATCAGGGCGCCGACGGTGATGCACAGCTCGCTGACGGTCCTGACGACGACACGCACCGGCGGCTCCAGGGGCTCACATAGTGCTCACTCCACGGGCTTGGCGTACTGCAGATCCACTGTGCCCGAGTAGCCGGGAAGAGTCACCGTGCCGTCGTCGGCCACATTCCAGCCGAGGCCGTAGACATTGACGTAGACCATGTAGTTCTGGATCGCCTTGGAGTCCGCGAGCGCCTGCTTCAGCTTCCCGGGGTCACCGACCGCCTGGATCTTGTACGGCGGTGAGTAGACGCGGCCCTGGAGGATCAGGGTGTTGCCGACACAGCGCACGGCGCTGGTGGAGATCAGCCGCTGGTCCATGACCTTGATGCCCCGGGCGCCGCCCTTCCACAGGGCGTTGACCACGGCCTGGAGGTCCTGCTGGTGGATGACCAGGTAGTCGGGCTGCGGCTCGGGATAGCCGGGGAGCTTGGCGGTGGCGTTCGGCGGGGCGTCGTCGAGCGTGACCGTGACCGCCTTCCCCTTGAGCTTCTGGGTGCCCGCCCGGTCCTCCAGGGCGGCGAGCTTGGCGTCCTCGGCCTTGGTACTGCCGTCGTCACGCTCGGCGAGCGATTCGACGTCCCGGCGCAACGAGCCGTTCGACTCGTCGAGCTCGCCGTTGTTGCGGCTGCGCTCCTGGATGAGGTCCGAGAGCTTCAGCAGCGAAGCGTCCGTACGGATGTCGGTGCCCTTGGCCGTGTTGAAACTCGTGAAGAAGATGAGTCCCGCGAGAGCGAAGACGCCCACCGTGAGCACGCGCACCGGCCGGAAATTCCACCTGTGGACAGGACTGGATCCGGACTGGGGGGAGTCGGCAGAATTGCTCAACGTACCCTTATCTCCTTCGGCGCCGCGGAAGCACTACGCTAACGGACGCCCGGGGGAGCACTCAGTGTCCCCTTGTACGCTGCCCCGAGCCCGACCGTTACCTGCGCGGCCACGCAGCGCATCGACAGGAGAGACCCTCGTGCCGAAGTCACGTATCCGCAAGAAGGCCGACTACACGCCGCCCCCGGCGAAGCAGGCGACCGCCATCAAGTTGAACAGCCGCGCCTGGGTGGCCCCGGTGATGCTGGCCATGTTCCTCATCGGACTGGCCTGGATCGTCGTCTTCTATGTGACGGACGGCTCACTGCCCATCGACGCCCTGGACAACTGGAACATCGTGGTGGGCTTCGGCTTCATCGCCGCCGGATTCGGCGTCTCCACCCAGTGGAAGTAGCTCTCCCCAGGGTTATCCGCTGAGTTATCCACAGTCCGCAGCGATATCCACAGACCCTGGGGAAAAGACGACGATCTGTGGATAACCCATCAGACGTTGACGCCGGTAAGACCATCCCACCAGCCCCCGCAAGCCTGTTCGCCCCCTGCCTGACCTGCGCAAACACGGGTCAGTGACAGGGGGCACAGCTGTTCCCGCACTCTATGCACAAGATCGCGCACTCGCTGTGGAAAACGGGCCGCTCAGAGGGGTCGCGCGGACCCGTCAGGTCAGCTGCGCGGTTCTGACCAGGGTCATGCCCACGACGACCAGCAGGACCAGCGCACAGGTCCCGTACTGCACGAGGGCCCGCCGCTTGCGCGGGGCGTGGACCATGCCGTAGCCGGTGATCAGGCCGGCGGCCAGGCCGCCGATGTGGGCCTGCCAGGAGATGCCGCTCCAGCTGAAGGTGAAGATCAGGTTGATCACCAGGAGCGCGATGATCGGCCGGAGGTCGTAGTTGAGCTTGCGCATCAGGACCGCGGTCGCGCCGAAGAGGCCGAAGATGGCACCGGAGGCGCCGAGGGTCTGGGTGGCGGGACTGGCCAGCAGATAGGCCAGCGCGCTGCCCGCGAGACCGGAGACGAAGTAGACCGCGAGATAGCGGGCGCGGCCGAGGGCCGCTTCTAGGGGCCCGCCGAGCCACCACAGGCTCATCATGTTGAAGCCGATGTGCCAGATCTCCTGGTGCGCGAACATCGAGGTCACCAGGCGGTAGTACTGCCCGTCCGCGACACCTTCGGTGGCCTGGAAGGGCGCCGGCGGCCAGGCGCCGATGAGGCTGAGGTCCGCAGCCAGGGACGCATTGACCTGGATGGCGATGAACACCGCGATGTTGATCCCGATCAGGATCTTGGTGAACAGCCGGGGATCGGCCGTGACGGTACCGCCCGCGATGGTGCGGGGCCGTGCCGCGGCCGGCGCCGGTCCGCTGCCGCCCCCGTCGCGCACGCACTCGGGGCACTGGAAGCCGACGGAGGCGCTGACCATGCACTCGGGGCAGATCGGGCGCTCGCAGCGGGTGCAGCGGATGCCGGTCTCACGGTCCGGGTGCCGGTAGCAGCCAGGCAGGTTCTGGGCCTGCGGCGTACTGCCCGCCTCCTGATTCATGCCATCCCCTAAGTCGCCCGTAATCGCCCTGGGCCGTCGTGTCCACGTGCGCCGCCCCGCTCATCCTTACGGTTGAGCGGGGCGTTTGGTTCCCTTCGCGGTGGTAGCCCGGGGCTCAGCCCTGGCGGGTCTCCACGACGACCTGCTCGATGACGACGTCGTTCACCGGGCGGTCGTTGGGGCGGGTGGTCTTGACGCCGGCGATGGCGTCGACGACCTTCTGGCTGGCGGGGTCCGTGACCTCGCCGAAGATGGTGTGCTTGCGGTTCAGCCAGGCCGTCGGGGAGACGGTGATGAAGAACTGCGAGCCGTTGGTGCCGGGGCCGGCGTTGGCCATGGCCAGCAGGTAGGGCTTGTTGAAGCCGAGGTCGGGGTGGAACTCGTCCTCGAACTCGTAGCCCGGGCCGCCGATGCCGGTGCCCAGCGGGTCGCCGCCCTGGATCATGAAGCCGCTGATGACGCGGTGGAAGATCGTGCCGTCATAGAGCCTCTTGGTGGACTTCTCCCCGGTGCCGGGGTGCGTCCACTCGCGCTCGCCCTGGGCGAGTTCGACGAAGTTCCTGACCGTCTTCGGGGCGTGGTTCGGCAGGAGCCGGACTTCGATGTCGCCGTGGTTGGTCTTCAGGGTGGCGTAAAGCTGCTCGGCCACGATCTGCCTTCCGTTGTCTGCTTGTGCCCTGCCGATCCTCGCACGGATCCGGCCGAGGATCGGTCGGGCAGGGGCGGACGGCGGCGATCCGTGGCATTGTCGTCGGCAAGCTCCTGTTGCCACGTATTCATCCGTTATTGATCCGGATGCCCGCCCTCATTGATCCGGATGCGCGTCGTCAGGTGCCGGGCTGCACTCCGGCAGGCATGATCCGTAAAAGGGTGGAAAGTCGAAATACCATACGCCACCGAGGAGGAGGATCCCGTGACCCGCATCGACAGCGTGCGCGCCGCGACCGGCTCGGCGAAGGACAGCGTGCTGCACGCCGCGGAAGTGGTGGCGCCCTACGCCGACACGGCCAAGGACAGGGCCTCGCACTACGCGACGGAGGCACGCGTACGGCTCGCGCCGAAGGTCTCGCAGGCGGCCGAGCAGGCGCGTGTCCAGTACGGCGCTCATCTCGCGCCGCGCCTGGAGCAGGCCCGTACGCATGTTCCGCCGAAGGTCGACCAGGCCGCCGTACGCACGCGCAAGGCAGCTCGGCAGGCCGCCGACTATTCCCGCCCGAAGATCGAGCAGGCCGTCGCCGCGGCCGGCCCGGTCGCCGGGGAGGCCACAGCCCGGAGCGCGGCCGCACTGGCCGCACTGCGTGGCCAGGTCTCTCCCAAGGAGGTCCAGAAGCTGATCCGCAAGCACGAGCGGCGGGCCCGTGCAGGACGGCTCGCCAAGGCGCTGGCGGTCGCGGGCCTTGTGGCGGGTGGTGCTTACGCCGCCTGGAAGTGGTGGGACAAGCAGGCCAACCCCGACTGGCTGGTCGAGCCGCCCGCCGCGACCGAGGTGTCCGAGACGGGCCGGCTGACGTCCGTGGACGGCAGCGGTCAGTCCGTCCTGGACCCGGAGGTTCAGGCGAAGGAGGCCGAGGAGGACGCCGCACAGCACGACGAAGGGCGCTGACGCCGGCTTTTTGACGGCGTGTACCAGTGGTGGGGCGGAAGTTCTCCGCCCCACCGTCGTGTTCACCCGACGGTGTGGCCGGACCGGCGCGGCGGGGCACCTGTGCGTCACAGTCGCCAAGACCTGTTTTCGCACCGGACGGACCGCCGCCCTGATGAAGCCCTCGCGCCGCGGGCCGCTCGCCCTGACCGCCGTACTACTGCTCCTGGCGTCGGCCTGCACCACCCGCGCTCCCGAGCCCGCGGCGGCTTCCGCGTACGGCGCGTATGTCGGCTTCGACCCCGCCGACGTGGGGCGGCTCGGTGCGCTCGGTGCCTGGCTCGGCGGGCCCGCGCCCCGGGTCGGGCACGTGTACCTGCCCGGCGACCGCTGGAGCAACATCGAGGGAGCGCCGCGTTACCTGGAGTCCTGGGCAGCGTGGCGACGAGCCGATCCGCGGCGGATGTTCGTCCTGAACGTGCCGATGCTGGAACACGCGGAGGACCACCTCCCCGACCGCGCGGTCCGTGCACAGCTTCGCCGCGGGGCGAACGGCGACTACGACGGCCATTTCCGCGCGCTGGCCCGGAGGTTGGCGGCTCTCGGCGTCCCGGACACGATCGTCGTCCTCGGCTGGGAGATGAACGGCACCACCTACAGCCACCGCTGCGGCCCGGATCCGGCCGCGTGGAAGACGTACTGGACGAGGATCGTGCGCGCGATGCGCTCGGTGCCCGGTCAGCGCTTCCGCTTCGAGTTCACGCCCAACCGGGGCCGCGACGCGATCCCGTGGCCGCGCTGCTATCCGGGCGACGAGACCGTCGACGTCATCGGCATGGACGCCTACGACGCACCGCGCGGGCTGCGCTTCACCGACCAGGTGAGCGAGCCGTTCGGCCTGCGCGCCCACGTCCGCTTCGCCCGCGCCCACGGCAAACCCTTCTCGTACCAGGAGTGGGGTCTGTACGAGAACGGCGACGACCCGGTGTACATGCGCGGCATGCTCACCTGGTTCGCCCGGCAGCGTCCCCTCTACCAGGCCATCACCGACTACTGCCCGCACGGTGTGTGGGGCTGCCGGGCTCATCCGCGGTCGTCTGCGGTGTACCGCTCGCTGATGAAGTAGGCGTCGAAGGTGATCCAGCCGCCTTCAGCCGTTGAGTCCCCGGCATGCACGAAAAACCCCTCCGCCCGCGTATTCGCAGGTCGGAGGGGTTTGTGAAGTGGAGCCTAGGGGAGTCGAACCCCTGACATCTGCCATGCAAAGACAGCGCTCTACCAACTGAGCTAAGGCCCCGGGAAGAGGAACGTCCGCCGGAAGAACCACGTGCCGGTGGGCGTCGCAGACCAGAGTACCGGGTTCCCCCGGGTATTCCGCAAAAGGGATTGGGGGTCCCCGCGAACGACCACTCTCCGTAAGATGCTCGGCGTGGTTCGCTGTCGCGAACCACGGTTTTTTGGGGAAGCGATGGGGAGACGCACATGGACGCCGCACAGCAGGAAGCGACCGCAAGAGCGCGGGAACTGCAGCGGAACTGGTACGGGGAGCCGCTGGGGGCGCTCTTCCGTAAGCTCATAGACGACCTGGGCCTCAATCAGGCCCGTCTCGCGGGGGTGCTGGGACTGTCGGCTCCGATGCTGTCCCAGCTGATGAGTGGTCAGCGGGCGAAGATCGGCAATCCCGCCGTGGTCCAGCGGGTGCAGCTGCTGCAGGACCTGGCGGGGCAGGTCGCGGACGGCAGCGTGAGCGCGGCCGAGGCGACCGAGCGCATGGACGAGATCAAGAAGTCGCAGGGGGGTTCGGTGCTCAGCAACACCACGACCACGACGAGCAGTTCGGGCGCGCCGACGGTCAAGCGGGTGGTCCGCGAGATCCAGTCGCTGCTGCGCTCGGTGGCCGCCGCAGGAGACATCATCGACGCGGCCGACACTCTCGCCCCGACCCATCCGGAACTGGCAGAGTTCCTCCGGGTCTACGGGGCCGGCCGCACGTCCGACGCGGTCACGCACTACCAGTCCCACCAGAACTGAGCCGTCCGTCCGGTGGCCGAAGGGGTTCGGCAGCCGGGCCGGGGGCTGTGCAGGCAGCACGGAGGAGCGCGAGGGGGTCGCGCTCCTTGCCGGGGGCTGACACGCGGGGGTGTGTCAGCCGCCGAGGAGACGAGGAACACGGGGCCGTATCTCTCATCCGGGAGGCCACGAGGGGTCGTATCGCTCATCGAGGGGGAAGCAAGGGGGGTAACCGCAGGGGGAGGAGCGACGCGCAGTCATGGGTGAGGTGTTCGCCGGCCGGTACGAGCTGGCCGATCCGATCGGACGCGGAGGCGTCGGTGCCGTCTGGCGTGCCTGGGACCACCGGCGCCGCCGTTATGTGGCCGCCAAGGTCCTGCTGCAGAGCGATGCCCACTCCTTGCTGCGCTTCGTCCGCGAACAGGCCCTGCGGATCGACCATCCCCATGTCCTCGCGCCGGCCAGCTGGGCGGCCGACGACGACAAGGTCCTGTTCACCATGGACCTGGTCGCCGGCGGCTCGCTGGTCCATCTGGTCGGGGACTACGGTCCCCTGCCACCCGCCTTCGTCTGCACCCTGCTCGACCAGCTCCTCGCTGGGCTGGCCGCGATGCACGCGGAGGGTGTCGTGCACCGTGACATCAAGCCCGCCAACATCCTGCTCGAAGCCACCGGTACCGCCCGGCCGCGGCTGAGGCTGTCCGACTTCGGCATCGCCATGCGGCTGGGCGAACCCCGGCTGACCGAGACCAACCTCGTGGTCGGCACGCCCGGTTATCTCGCCCCCGAGCAGATGATGGGCGCGGAACCGGACTTTCCCGCCGACCTGTTCGCCGTCGGCCTGGTCGCGCTGTACCTCCTGGAGGGCGCCAAGCCCGACGCCAAGGCACTCATCCAGTACTTCGCCGCCCACGGCACTCCGGGCGCGCCCCAGAGCGTCCCAGAGCCGCTCTGGCAGGTCGTGGCCTCCCTCCTGCAACCTGACCCCCAGGCCCGCTTCCGCACCGCCACGGGGGCCCGCAAAGCCCTCGCCGCCGCCAGAGAGCTCCTCCCGGACCCCGGCCCCGACGACGAGTCCATCGAGATCTTCGACCAACTCGGCCCTCTGCCCCCTGAGTTCGGCCCGGAGGGACCGTTCAAGCGAGCACCGGGCGTTGACCCGAGCAGGACACGGAACGGGGGATCCGGGACGGGGGGAGGAGCACGCTTCGGAACGGGTGACGGAAGCGGGGGGTCTTTCGGGGGTGGCGGAGGGGCCGGCGCAGGGGTGGGTGGTGCTCGGGCGGGTTTCGGTGGCGTAGCTCGTGATGCGGTGGCGGGTGCCGGAGCTGGTGGTGCTGCTGAGCCCAGCGCTGGTCTTGGATCGGGTGCCGGTGCCGGTGCCGGTGAGGTGAGCGGTGCTGGTGCTGGGCCCGGTGCACGTACTGGTGACATCGGCGGTGCCGACGGGGTGCCATCGTGGCCTGTCCAGGGCAGTGGCATGGTTTCCCGACCAGGTCCGGCGGGTGGAGCGTCCTCCTGGTTCGGTGCAGGAAACGGGGTGGGATCGCCGCCGGCCGAAGCGGGCAACGCTTCCTCCCGATCCGGCGACAGGAACGAGCAGGACGCATTCCATCCCGGTGCCGAGAGCCGGGCTCCCTCCTGGCCCGGTGACGAGAGCCAGGCTCCCTCCTGGCCCGACGAAGGCAACGGACTGCAATCCTGGCCTGGTCCATCGGGCGGAACCACACCACCCTGGCCCGCAGGCGCGAACTCCGCGTCCTGGCCCAGGGAATCGAACCCGGCGCCATGGTCCGAACAGGCCAACCCACCGTCCTGGTCTCAGGGGGCCAACCCACCGTCCTGGCACCATGAGGCCGGCCCCCTGCCCTCCCCAGGTGCCGACGCGTCCTCCCCCGCCACAGACCGCGGAACCCCCTGGTCCGCTCCCACCAGCCCACCCTCGGTGTCGGACACCGGCAGCTTCCATCTGCCGCCGCCCCGGCCCACGAACTCGCGCTCCCAGCGGCCCTCCACTCCACCGGAGCACCAGGCGCAGCCACACCAACCCCACCAGCAGGCGCAGGCACAACCCCACCGGCCCGCCACCCCGGCGGCTCACCCCCCCTACGACCCCACACCCCCCACTCACGTCCTGCCCTCCCCCCAACATCACACCCCACGCTTCCCCACGCAGGCGCCGACATCGACCCCGGCCCAGCAGCACGCCGGCACCTCTACTGCTTCGTACACCGCTCAGAGCCCGCAGGTTCCACCTCCCGCGCCATCACTTTCGCGAGCACGCCGCAGCGGTCCACCCGCGAAGGTGGCGATCCCCCTCCTGCTCCTGGCCCTGGTCTGTTACGCCGTGGGGTTCTGGGCACTCACCCAGATCTGAGGACCCGGCAGTCGGACGACTCCGCCGTAGTCCTGGCGCAGCCCTCAGTCCCTTGATCCAAGGCCCCCGACCCCAAGGCCCTACACCCGGGCAGCCCCCCGCCG